>NZ_JBEGDJ010000060.1:0-26043 GCF_040191335.1 Nocardioides sp. YIM 152588
CGCGCAGGTCGTGGGCGGGGGCGTGGGAGAGCACGGCCTCGGCGTCGGCACCGTCGGCGTCCGTCGCGGCGGTGCCGCGCAGCCGGTCGATCCGGTCGCCGAGCCCGCGCACGGGCTCCTTCACGGTGGCCATCAGGGCCGCGATGAGCAGGCCGGGCACCGCCGCGATGAAGAAGACCGCGCGCCAGTCCAGCGCCTCGGCGACCGCGCCGCCGATGATCACGCCGGCGGGAAGCCCCATGTAGTAGCCGGCGCGCTCGAAGCCGAACGCCTTGCCGCGGGCGCTGCTCGGGTAGTAGTCGGCGATCAGGCTGGAGGCCGGCGGGTTGTAGAGCTGGCCGGCCGCGCCGATCGCGATCCGGACCAGGAAGAACATGGCGAACGTCGTCGCCAGGCCGCTCAGCAGCGAGCAGAGCGACCACAGCAGGACCACGACCACGACGGTGGCGACCCGCGGCGCGCGGTCGGCGAGCCGGCCCGCGGGCAGCAGCAGCGCCGCGCCGGCGATGGCGGCCGCGGTGGGGATCGCGCCGGCGACGGTGTCGCTGAACCCGAAGTGGTCCTGGATGGCGGGCAGCGCGCCGGCGATCAGGTTGATCTCGACCCGGTCGATGAACGCCACGAGGGCGATCGCGATCGCGGGCCACCAGCCGAAGGGCGGGTCCCGGTCGAGGTCGACCTGCTGCTCGGTGCCGCGCGTGTGGACCTGCAGCGTCGCCGTTCCTGCTGCGGCCGCGGCTCCGGCGGGGAAAGAATCGGGGTCGGGCTGCGTGTCCGTCACGGGAGACTCCTGTGCTGGGGCCGTCGGCGGGATAGGCTGAGGGAGATCGTACAAGATATACGAAATGGGAGGTGCGCGGTGCTCCGGGTCGCAGCAGTGCAGTACGCCGTCGGGGAGGACGTCGCGGAGAACCTCGCGACCGCCCTGCGCATGGTGGGGCAGGCCGTCGAGGCCGGGGCCGAGGTCGTCGTGCTGCCGGAGTTCGGCAACCACGTCTCCTGGTACGCCGACCGCGAGCACGCCCGCCGGCACGCGCAGCGCCTCGAGGGCGAGTTCGTGAGCAGCCTGGCGGCCTGCGCCGCGGAGGCCGGCATCTACCTCATGGTCAACTGCACGCTGCTGCGCGAGGACGGCCGGGTCGGCGGCACCAACGTGCTCATCGGCCCCGACGGCTCGGTGCTGGCGGTCAGCGACAAGCAGGTGCTGATGGGGTCCGAGCGCGACCACATCGACCCGGCCGTCGACCGGATCGCCCCCGTCGACACGCCCGTGGGCCGGCTCGGCCTCTACTCCTGCATGGACGGCGTCATCTACGAGACCCCGCGGATGCTGGCCGTGGAGGGCGCCCAGGTGCTGCTCAACAGCCTCAACTCCTTCGCCCTCGACGAGGCCTCGCTGCACGTCCCGGTGCGCGCGGTCGAGAACAAGGTCTGGGTGGTGGCGGCCAACAAGGTCGGCCCGCTGGTCCCGGACCACAGCATCGACGCCGTCGCCCGCCGGGTCGGCGTCCCGGTGGAGGCGTTGCACGGCGCGGGGGAGAGCCAGATCGTTGCCCCCGACGGCACGGTGGTGGCGATGGGCCCGCGGACCGGCGAGGCGGTCGTGGTCGCCGACATCGACGTCACCCTGGCCGACGACAAGACCCGGCCCGACGGCACGCACCTGATGGCGGCGCGGCGCCCGGACCTCTACGGGCCGATCGCCGAGGCGCCGCGGGGTCGCACGGCGCCGCCGGGGGCCGCCGAGGTCCGCGCCGCCGTGCTCAGCCCCGCCGACGACGCCGAGCTGCCCGACCTGCTCGCGCGGGCGGTCGGCGCGGGCGCCCAGCTGGTCGTGCTCCCCGAGCGCGCCGCGCTGCCGCCGGCCGAGATCGTGGCCCTCCTCGCCGGCACGACCGCCCGCGCGGTCACCTCCGTGGTCGACGACGACGGCGTGCACGTCGGGCTGGTGCTGTCGGGCCACGGCGTCGAGCACGCGCAGCCCCAGCTGCACGCGGACGGCGCCGCGCCCGGCCAGCGGATCGACGTGCTGCCGACCCCGTGGGGACGGCTGGCCGTCGTCGTGGGCGACGACGCGCTCTTCCCGGAGACCTTCCGCCTCGCCGCGCTGGCCGACGCCGACGTCGTCGCCGTGCCCTTCTCGGTCGCCGAGCGCCACGACCTGGACCTGATGCTGCTGGAGCGGGCCGCGGAGAACCGCCTCAACCTGGCCGTCGCCTCGCGCCCGCACCCCGAGCACGGCGCCGGTGGGCTGATCCCGCTGTCGGCCGACTTCACCCTGTGGGGCGACTGGGCCGGGCCGTTCCAGGGCGTGATCAGCCGTCCCGACCCGGTGCCGGCGGAGTCGGGCGTGACCGTCGCGACGCTGCGCCCGGCGTGCGCCGTCAACCGGTTCGTCAGCCGCGGCACCGACGTCGTCGACGGCCGGCCGTGGCACCTGGCGTCGGCGCTGGTGTCCCAGCGCACCGCGGAGCTCGTCCGCGACTGACGCCCGCCGCCGTGGGGCGGTCGTGTGCCCGAGGCCCCGGCAGGCCGATGCCTGGGGCACACGACCCCGACGCGAGCCCGGTTGATCGGTTGATCGAGCCGATCCGCGTGGGTCACGCTGGGCCGATGGACCCCGCGATCGCCGCGCCGCCGTACGACCGGTTCCTGCGCACCGCCGAGGCCGTCGCTCGCGAGCGGGCGGAGGTGGACCCGGACCTCGCCCTCGAGGTCTTCGTCGAGGCCGCCACGCTGATCCACAACGGGCTCGTCCTCGACGGGCTGGACGCCCACGACGCCGACGTGGTGGTGGCCGGGCTGTGCGAGGACCTGGTGGCGACGGATCCCGGTGCGGCGATCCGGGCGCGGGCCACCCCGGACGGTCCCGGCGAGCGGGTCGAGCCCGGGGCGCACGACCCGGAGGCGGTCTCTCGGGCCTACCTGCTGGCGGCGGCCGTGCTGCGGCTCTGAGGCGGGTGTCGGTGGTCGCACCGAGGCTGGTGCCCATGACCCACACCCATCACGCCCTCGACTACGTCGAGCTCAGCGTCGCCGACGTGGCGGAGGCCAAGGCCTTCTACTCGGCGGCGTTCGGCTGGGCGTTCAACGACTACGGCCCGGGCTACGCCGGGATCCTCTCGCCCGACGGTGCGCGGGAGGTCGGTGGCCTGGCGGGCTCCGCGTCCCGGTCCCCGGGCGGCGGTCCGCTCGTGCTGCTCTACTCCGACGACCTCGACGGCACCGTCGACGCGGTCCTCGCCGCCGGCGGCCGCGTCACCGCGCCGCCCTACGGGTTCCCGGGCGGTCGCCGCTTCCACTTCGCCGACCCGAGCGGGAACGAGCTGGGAGTCTGGTCGACCGGCTGACCGGCTGACCGGCTGACCGACCGACCGACCGACCGCGCGACCGACCGAGCGACCGACCGGCGCCGGTCAGGCGCCGGCGGCCGAGCGCTCCTCGGCCTCGCGGACGGCCAGCGCCGCCAGCAGCGCGTCCTCGGTGCTCTGCAGGTGGGCCACCCAGGCCTCGGTCAGCTCCTCGACCTTGCCGGCGCGGGCCAGGTCCAGCAGGCGGCGGTGCTCGTCGATGCGGCCCTGCTGCGTCTCGGGGGCGTGGTCGAGGTCGTCCATCAGCAGGTGCAGGTAGCGGTCGGAGGCCTTCCACAGCACGCGCAGCACGGTGGCGTCGGCCGGGCCGATCTCGTCGAGCAGCATCGCCTCGTGGAAGGCGTGGTGCTTGGCGGCCAGCGCCGCGGGCTCGCGCTCGATGCCGACGTACTCCGCGAGCGCCTCCTCGGCGTCGGCGAGGCGCTCGTCGGTGATCGTGGCGCCGGCACGGCGGCACAGGTCGGCCTCGATCAGCTTGCGCAGGTGGTAGATGTTGCGCAGCTCGTCGGTGGTCACGGTGGCGACCAGGGCCGAGCGGCCCGGGCGCAGCTCGATCACGCCCTCGCTCTCGAGCCGTCGCAGCGCCTCGCGCACGGGGATGTGGCTGATGTCGAACCGCTCGCACAGGTCGACGATCGAGACGGTGGACCCCGGCGGCAGGTCGCCGTTGAGGATCGCGCGGTGCAGCTCGTCGGTGACCCGGTCCACCAGTGAGTGGTGGGCGATGGGTCGTACGCCGGCCCCTGCGCTTCGTCGGCTCATGGTGTCCCCTCTGGTCGCGTTCGGCGGGCCGGCCAGGCGCTCGGTCCGCACGTCGCGCCCGCGTCGCGAAGGTCGTGCCGACGCTCCGGGCGCACCGTGTAACAGGCCGATCATATATTCCCGGCCCGTGATTTCGACGACTCGTCGCCGCGATCCCCCTCCCGACCGGAGTAGATATCGTATATTCTTTCCTCGAGAGGAGGTGCTGATGATCGATCCGACGACGTTCCGGGACGTCATGGCCCAGTGGCCCAGCGGGGTCACGGTGGTGACGACGCTCGGGCCCGATGGCACCCGCCACGGCATGACGGCCAGCTCCTTCTCCAGCGTCAGCCTGGATCCGCCCCTGGTGTCGATCTGCCTGACCCGGACGCTCTACAGCCACGAGCTCGTCGCCGGCAGCGGCGTCTTCGGGATCAACGTGCTGGCCAAGGATCAGGCCGCGGTGGGGCGCCGGTTCGCGGGCATGGAGCCCGGCGTCGAGGACCGCTTCGCCGGGGAGACCTGGACCGTCGCGGAGACCGGCGTACCGCTCCTCGACTCCGCGCTGGGCTGGTTCGACTGCCGCGTGGTGCACGCCTACCCGGGCGGCGACCACACGATCTTCGTCGGCGAGGTCGTCGCCGGCCGCGCCTCCGGGCGCTCGGCGCCGCTGCTCTTCCACTCCCGCAACTGGGGACAGGTGGCCGACGTCCTGCCGGACGCGGCGACGCTCGCCGACGGCGGCATCGTCGCCGGCCTGGCGGCGCGGGGCGCCGCGGACCGCGCCGCGGTCGTCGCGGCCGGCGTCGGTGAGGCCGGCATCCGGGTCCGGGTGGCCGACCTGACCGCAGCCGGCGGCGGGGACGTCGCGGTGCTGCCCCGCACCGGGCCGCTTCCCCTCTCCAGCGCCCTGGTCGGCGACCGGTGCCAGGCCGACCGGGCGCTCGACGCGGGCCTCGGCACCGTCGAGGTCGCGCTCGACCCCGGCGACCCCGGCTCCGTGGACCGGGTGCTCCGGGCCGTCGACGGGATCGAGCCGCGCTGCGCCGTCCTGCTCGCCGACCCGTTCGCCGACCACCGCCTCGACCCCGTGCTCGACACCGTGACCGCGCTGGCCCGCGCCGGCGTGGGCGAGATCGGCCTGCCCGACCACGCCGGGCGCGCCACGCCGCTCCAGGTCCGCTCGCTGCTCCAGGAGGTGGTCGCGCTGGCCCGTCCCGGGCAGGTGCGCGTCGGGCTGCACGACCGGGACCGCCTCGGCCTGGTCAAGGCGATCACCGCGCTCAAGAGCGGCGTGCGGCACTTCGACGCCACCCTCGCCGGGTTGGACACCGCGGTCGCGACCGAGGACCTGATCCGGCTCCTCGACGAGCTCGAGGTCGGCGTCCCCGTGGACGCCGACGCGGTCGAGCTCCTCGCCCGGCAGGTGCGCAACGTGCCCCGCCACGTCCCCGCGACCGGCGTGAGCGCCGAGCGCCCCGTTCCTCCCGCCGCGGCGTCGCCCGACGCCGCCGAGATCCTAGGAGCCGCAGGATGACCGACAAGCTGACCGCCGAGTACCTGCTCCCGGACCTCAGCGACGCCGAGCGGTCCCGCCTCGCGCGGGTGGAGTCGATCCTGCCGGCCGTCGCGGCCGCCGCCGAGGAGGCCGACGCGACCGCCAAGTTCCCGGAGGGCCACGCCAAGCTCTTCGCCGACGCCGGCCTCCTGGGCCTCGTGGTCCCCGAGGAGTACGGCGGCCTGGGCGGCGGGCTGCGCGACCTGGCCGCCACCACCTACGCGCTCGGCACCGTCTGCGGCTCGACCGCGCTCTCCTTCTTCTTCCACTGCTCGGCCTCCTCCCGCGGCCTGCTGCCGCTGGCCGCGATCGACGCCGGCCTGTACGACGAGGCCGACGTGCCCGAGATCCGGGCCTTCGCGGAGAAGGTGCTGACCCGGATGGGCACCGGTCAGAACCTGATGGGCAACTTCGCCAGCGAGGCGGTCAAGGCGAGCAACGCCAACGTGCTCATCTCCACCACCGCGACCAAGGTCGACGGTGGCTGGGTGCTCAACGGGGAGAAGTCGTTCGGCTGCCTCTCCGGGACGGCCGACTACTACCTGGTGACCGCCGCCCGCGACGACGTCGCCGGCATCGACGGCCTCGGCCTCTTCCTGGTCGCCCGCGACAGCGAGGGCGCCCGGCCGCGGGCGGCCTGGCGCGGGCTGGGGATGCGGGCCTCCGACAACTTCGGCCTGGTGCTGGAGAACTGCTTCGTCCCCGAGGGCGAGGCCCTCGCGGTCCCCGGTGGGTTCACCAACGCCACCAAGATGTCGCGCGGCTCCTGGGTCGGCAACCAGGTCGCGATCGCCGCGATCTACGCCGGCGTGGCACGAGGTGTCTGGGAATACGCCCTGACGCGGACGATGGGCGCTAAGTTCGCCGACACGGGCAAGCCGATCGCGTCCAGCCCGATGCACCAGGTCCTGATCGGTGATGGGGAGGCAGCGCTCGGCGAGGCCCACCTGTGGCTGCGCCGCCAGATCGAGCTGGAGGCCAGCGAACCGCCGATCCTGCCGAAGGAGGACGTCGTGGCGAGCTGGCGGCTGGCGAAGGGCGCGATCTGCGAGCACTCCTTCACGGTCGCGACCAGCGCGCTCAAGATGTGTGGCACCTCGGGCGCCCTGATGGAGAACGAGATCGGCCGCGCCGTGCGCGACACCGCGATGGGCCTGGTCCAGGCGTTCCCCGCCGAGCGCGGCCGGCTCGACCTGGCCAAGACCATCGTCGAGCAGGAGGGCTGGGCGGGCCTGACCACCCGCGACTCGATGGGCGGCACGCGATGACCGAGGCCGCGACCAGCCCCGGCGTCGCCGCGGCCCGCGCGGGCCTGACGCTGCCGGCGCTGGAGGAGCTGGTCGACGGCGCCTGGTCCACGCCCGCCGAGACCCTGGACCTGGTGCTCGAGGACCCGTACCTCGGCACCCCGGTCGGCGCGGGCGTCGCCAGCGGCGCCGAGGCGGTCGAGGCCGCGCTCGCCGCCGCCGACCACGTGCACCGCACCGGCTCCTGGAGCGGTACGACGCCCGAGCGGCGCGCCGAGGTCCTGGACGCCGTGGGTGCCCGCCTCGCCACCGAGCTGCCCCGCCTGGCGGCGCTCGAGTCGTTCGCCACCGGCGTCCCCATCACCCAGACCGGCATCGTCGGCGTGATCGTGCCCGGCGCCTTCCACCTGGCCGCGCAGATGCTGCGCGACGGCGTGCTCTCCAGCACCGTCACCGGCGAGCACGGCAACCCGGTCGAGGTGCACCGGCTGCCGCTGGGACCCGCGCTCTGCCTGGTCCCGTGGAACGCCCCGGCGCCGATGGCCGCCCACAAGATCGCCAGCTCGCTGGCCGCCGGCGCGCCCACCCTGCTCAAGCCGAGCGAGTACGCGCCGTGGGGCACCACCGCCCTGGCCCGGGTCGTCGACGAGGTGCTCACCGCCGAGGGCGTCGCGCCCGGCACGTTCCAGCTGCTGCACGGCGGCCCGGCCGTCGGCGGCGCGCTCGTCACCGACCCCCGCGTCCGCGCCGTCTCCTTCACCGGCGGCCTGCGCGGCGGCCGCGAGATCGCGGCGGCCTGCGCCACCAACTTCACCGCGCTCCAGCTCGAGCTCGGCGGCAACAACCCGCTCCTGGTGCTGTCCGACGCCGACCCGGCGGCCGCCGCGCGGCACGCCGCCGACCTGCTGACCACGCTCAACGGCCAGTGGTGCCGCGCGCTCGGCCGGCTGGTCCTGCCCCGGTCGCTCGCCGAGGACGTGCTGGCCGGGATCGCCGAGCGGCTGTCCGGGCTGGTCGCCGGCGACCCGCTCGACCCGGGCACCGACCTCGGCCCGATCGTGCACTCCGGCCACCTGGCCCGGCTCCGCTCCGACATCGAGGAGCGCCGCGCCGCGGGCGGCACCCCGCACGCCAGCACGCCGCTCCCGGACGGTCCCGGCAACTTCCTGGCGCCGACGCTGCTCACCGGCGTGCCCGCCGTGGCCTGCGTCGAGGAGGTCTTCGGTCCGGTCGCCACGGTCCACGTCTACGACGACGTCGAGGAGGGCCTGGAGCTGGCCAACGGCACCCCGTTCGGCCTGGAGGGCTACGTCGTCGGCACCGACACCGACGCCGCGCTGGCCGTCGCCCGCCGGGTCCGCGCCGGCGAGGTCAAGGTCAACGGCTCGACCATCATGAGCCTGCACCTGATGACCCCGCGGCCGGCCTGGGGACTGTCCGGCATGGGCGAGGAGGGCACCGTCGAGACGATCCGGATCTTCACCGGCGCCCGGGTGGTGGGGGTCGAGGGCGGCTTCTCGCTGCACGGGCGATGAGCCTCGACGCCACCGCGCCCGACCCGACCCGCACCGGCCCGCAGCGCCTCCGGGCGCTGCTGCGCGGCACCACGCCGGCCCGGCTGCCGGGCGTCTACGACGCGGTCTCGGCCGCGATCGCCGCCGAGCTCGGGGCGCCGGCCGTCTGCCTCTCCGGGGCGACGGTCTCCGCGGTCGACCTGGGCCTGCCCGACCTCGGCTTCGTGCACGGCACCGACATCGCGCGGCGAGCCGCCGCGCTGCGCGGGCCGCTGGCCGGCGTACCGGTGCTGGCGGACGCGGACACCGGCTACGGCAACGCGCTCCAGGCCGCCCGCACGACGCGGGAGTACGCCGCCGCCGGCATCGCCGGGCTGCACCTGGAGGACCAGGTCGCGCCGAAGCGGTGCGGCCACCTCGGCGGCAAGGAGGTGGTCGACCTCGACGAGGCCGCGGCCCGGGTCCGGGCCGCCGTGGAGGCCGGCACCGGGCTGGTGGTCGTGGCCCGCACCGACGCGCTGTCGGTGCTCGGCCGGGACGCGGTGGTCGCCCGCTGTCGGGCGTTCGCCGAGGCCGGCGCGGACGCCGTCTTCGTGGAGGGCGCCGGGCTCGCGGACCTGCACGCGGTCGCGGCCGCGCTCGCCGCGGACCGGCGGCTGCTGCCGCAGGTCTACAACCGCTCCGAGGCCGGCGGACCGGTCGAGGCCGGTCCCGACGACGCGGCCCTGGCCGCGGCCGGGGTCCGGCTGGTGATCCACCCGGTCTCGGCGCTGCTCGCCGCGGCCTCCGCCGCGCGCCACGCGATCAGCGGCGTGCTCGAGGACGGGCACGCGGGCCGCGCGGAGCGGATGGACTGGGGCGACCTGACCGACCTGGTCGGCCTGCCCGCGCTGCTCGCCGAGGAGCGCGCCCACGCCGCCCGGGGCGGCGTGCCCCAGACGACCACAACGACCCCGACGAACCCGACGACGATGGATGAGGTGCAGCGATGACGACAGCAGCGAACGGCTCGGCGGTCGGCTCGGTCGTGGTGGTGGGGGCCGGCCCGGTCGGGCTGACCGCGGCGCTCGTGCTGGCCCGCGCCGGCGTACGGGTGACGGTGCTGGAGGCCGGCGACGGCCTCGCGGCGGAGTCGCGGGCCTCGACGTTCCACCCGCCGAGCCTGGAGATGCTCGAGGAGCTCGGCGTGCTCGACGAGCTGATCGGGCGGGGGATCACCTCGACCACGTTCCAGTACCGGGACCGGGTCACCGGCCCGATCGCCGAGCTCGACCTGGGCAACCTGGCCGGCGACACGCCGCACCCGTTCCGGGTGCAGTGCGAGCAGAGCAAGCTGACCCCGATCCTGCTGGCCGCGCTGCGGGAGCACGACGGCTTCCGGATCGAGTTCGGCCGGCCCGTCGTGGCCGTCGCGCAGGACCCCGACCGGCCCGAGCTCGGCGCGACCGTGACCACCGCGACGGGGGAGACCTTCCACGCCGACTGGGTGGTCGGCGCGGACGGCGCCAGCTCGGTGGTGCGCAAGCAGATCGGCGCCGAGTTCGAGGGGATGACCTACCCCGAGCGCTTCCTGGTGGTCTCCACCACCGAGGACCTGACCGCGGCCCTGCCCGGGATCGCGGCGGTCAACTACGTCTTCGACCCGACCGAGTGGCTCGTGCTGCTCCGCACGCCGGAGCACTGGCGGATCCTCTTCCCGACCGACCCGGACAGCCCGGACGAGGCCGAGGTCGACCCGGCCCGCGTCCAGCGGCGCCTGGCCGGCGTCGCGGACCTCGGGCGCGACTGGGACCTGCTGCACGCCTCGCTCTACCGGGTGCACCAGCGGGTCGCGGACCGGTTCCGCGGCGGCCGGGTGATCCTGGTCGGCGACGCGGCGCACGTGAACAACCCGCTCGGCGGGATGGGCATGAACAGCGGCATCCACGACGCGGTGCTCTCGGCTGGCGCGCTGGCGGAGGTGCTGGCCGCGGAGGGGGAGGAGTCGCTCGCGGCGCTCGACGCCGTGCTCGCCGCCCGCCGCGACGTCGCGCGCTCCTACGTCCGCACGATCACCCACGACAACTGGAAGCAGCTGCGCGAGACCGACGAGGCGGCGCGCGCCGCGCACCACGCCGAGCTGCGGGCGCTCGCCGCGGACCCCGAGGCGCACCGGCGCCACCTGCTGCGGACCTCGATGATCGACTCGCTGCGACCGGGGCGCGAGCCCGCCCTCGACGGGGCCGGGGCGTGACCGGCTCCGCCACGACCGACGGACGCGCGAGCAGCGTCCGGCACAACCCCGCCCGCACGGACGAGGTCGTCGGCGAGGTCGCGCACCTCGACGCCGCCGCGGTCGACGCCGTGGTCCGCGACGCCGACGCGGCGCAGCGCGCGTGGGCGGCCGCCTCGCCCGAGGAGCGCGCGCACGCGCTGCGGGCCGCGGCCGACGCGCTGGACCCGACGCTGGACGACCTGGCCCGGCTGGTGGCCCGGGAGACCGGCAAGCCGCTGGCCGACGCGCGCGGCGAGGCGGGCTTCGCCGCCACCGTCCTGCGCTGGTACGCCGACCGCGGACCGTCGCTGCTGGCCGACCGCGTCGAGGACGACGAGCGCGGCCGGCTGGTGGTGACCCGCCGCCCGTACGGCGTGGTCGGCGCCGTGACGCCGTGGAACGCCCCGCTGATCCTGGCCGCGCTGAAGGTGGCGCCGGCGCTGGTCGCCGGCAACGCGGTGGTGGTCAAGCCCTCGCCGCTGGCGCCGTTCGGGGTCGAGCGGATGCTGGCCACGATCGCCGGGGCGCTGCCCGACGGCCGGCTGCTGCGCACGGTCCACGGCGACGCGCCGACCGCGACCGCGCTGGTCGGCCACCCCGCCGTACGTCGCGTCGCCTTCACCGGCGGCGAGGGCGCCGGGCGGGCGATCGCCGGGCTGGCCGGCCGCTCGCTGACCCCGAGCGTGCTCGAGCTGGGCGGCAACGACCCGGCGGTGCTGCTGGAGGACGCCGGCCTGGACGACGCCGCCTACGAGCGGCTGCTGATGGCGGCGTTCGCGACCAGCGGCCAGGTCTGCATGGCGGTGAAGCGGCTCTACGTGCCGACCGACCGGCTGGGCGAGGTGCTCGAGGGCCTGACCTCCGCGGCCGACCGGGTGCTGCGGGTCGGTGACCCGCTCGCACCGGGGGTGACCATGGGGCCGGTGGTGACCGCGGCCTCCGCCCGCCGCCTCGGGGGACTGGTCGCCGGCGCGGTGGCGTCGGGGGCGCGGCGCGTCCCGCTGGGCTCCACCGACCCCGGGACCGACCTCGGGGGCGGGCACTTCGTGCCGCCGGTGCTGCTCACCGGCGTCGGGGACGACGCCCCGGTGGTCGCCGCGGAGCAGTTCGGGCCGGTGCTGCCGGTGCTGGGCTACGACTCGCTCGACGAGGCGGTGGGCCGCGCCAACGCGGGCGAGCTCGGGCTGGGCGCCTCCGTCTGGTCGGCCGACGAGGACCGGGCGTTCGCGGTCGCGTCGCGACTGGAGGCGGGGTTCACCTTCGTCAACACGCACAACCGGACCGGGATGGCGCTGCGCGCGCCGTTCGGGGGGACCAAGCGCTCGGGCTGGGGTCGGGAGTACGGCGACGAGGGCCTGGCCGAGTACGTGCAGGACTGCGTGGTGCACGCCCCGGGGGCCTTCCGCGCCGGCGGGGCGGGGCTGGCCGCGGCGGCGTACCCGGCCGGCTGAAAAAACCCCGTGCGAATCGCTCGCCAAACCCGGGCGATTCGATAGAATATATTTTGTCGTTGGAGTGAGCCAGGAGGAAGTGCCGGATGAGCCAGAACCTGAAGTCGGTGCAGGAGTACTTCGACGAGGCGGGGCCGACCGACGTCACGTCGCTGTTCGCGGACTGGAAGGCCCTCGTCGACCGCCTGGCCACCCGCGTCAAGGACCACTTCGACCTCCAGCGCGACCCGTCGACCGACTCGCTGGAGTCGTTCACCTCGGAGGCCGGCCCGTCCGGCAGCGTGCGCGCCTACACCGGGCCCGAGGTCGACTGGATGATCCACTCGCACATGGAGAGCGCGGCGATGGGCTTCGTCAACGTGCACCTGACGATCTGGCTCGGCCCGCACGTGCGCGTGCCCCACTTCGGCATGGCGCTCGGCGCGTTCCCGCAGGGCTGGATGTTCCTGGACTCCGTGCCGCGCTCCAACCTGGTCGTCGACACCGACTCCTACGACCGCTACTACGGCCCGCTGAACGACGAGTGGGAGCGGATCCAGGCGGAGAACGACTTCATCCAGCCGTTCGTCAGCCGCAGCGCGTTCGTGCGCGCGAGCCTCTCGCCGACCGCCTACTGCTTCATGGCGCCCGGCGACAGCCGCACCACCGACCTGGTCAGCGGGCTCGCCGAGCGCCACCTGGACCGTTGGCTGGGCTGGGTCGACGGGGCCGAGCGGGTCCCCGCCGAGGAGCGGGCCGCGCTCGCCGCCGAGGACGAGCTGAGCCGGCGCAACATCGCCGAGCGCGACCCCGCCAACGAGATGGGTGACCGGTTCTTCGGCGAGGAGATGACCCAGCAGCTGGTCCGCGCCCTGTGGGGCGGCGACCGCGTGCTGCCGCGCCCCCACCTGCTCGGGGACGCGCCGGCCTGATGTCCTCCTCCACCCTCGTCGGCGCGCCGCCGCTGGTCCGGTCCCACCGGACCGCGGTGCGCGTGCCCGGTGCGGCCGCGCCGTACGACACCGCGCACGTCACGGTGCGCTACCCGGCGCTCCCGGCGGAGACCGACGTGGAGCGCATGAGCGGGATGCTGCGCCCGGACACCGCGGCCGCGCCGTACCCGGTGGTGGTGCTGATGCCGGGCATCAACGTCTCCTCCGCGGGCTACCTGGACCTCGCCGTCGCCCTCGCGCGGCGCGGGCTCGTCGCCGTCACCTTCGACTGGGTCGGGGAGCTCTTCCCGGGCCAGCACGGGCTGACCCCCGGCGTCGACGTGGCCGCCGTCGGCCCCGACACCTACGGCACCCGGCCGACCACGCCGGTGCTGCGCCCGCTGCTCGACGCCCTGGCCGACGCGAACCGCGGCGGCCCGCTGGCCGGCGCGCTCGACCTGGCCCGGGTCGGCCTGTTCGGCCACTCCGCCGGCGGCACCGTGGCGCTGCAGTCGGCGCGCCCGGAGTGGTTCCCCGAGGTGCGGGCCGTCGCCGTCTACGGCGCGCACACCATGGCCTCGCAGCAGCTCGGCTTCCCGCCCGGCACCCTCCTCGCGGCGCCCGTGGTCGCCCCGGCGATGCTCGTCGCCGGCACCGCGGACGGGGTGGTCGCGGCCAGCGCGATCCGGTACGGCGAGGAGGCCGGCGCGCCCGGCCACGACCCCGTCGAGCGGACCTGGGCCGAGGCGCTGCCCGGCGGTCACGGGGCCTGGCTGGTCCGGCTCGCCGGCGCCGGTCATATGCTGCCCGCCACGCCCGAGGACCCGACCTCCGCGCGCGGCTTCCTCGAGGAGCCGGCGCAGGCCGACCAGGACCACCTGCGCGAGGTGCTCACCGAGCTCCTCGTCACCTTCTTCGCCGCGCGCCTCGACGACGACGTCGCCGCCGACGCCGCGCTGACGGCCCTCACCGACCCCGCCACCCGACCCGAGATCGCCGACGCGCGACGACGCTAGGAGACCCCATGTTCAAGAACTTCTGGTACGCAGTCGAGTTCAGCAAGGACCTCGAGGCCGGCAAGCCGAAGAAGATCAAGATCCTCGGCCAGCAGCTGGTGCTGTACCGCAAGGGCAGCGACAACTCGGTGGTCGCGATGTCCGACCTGTGCGTCCACCGCGGTGCGGAGCTGTCGGCCGGCAAGGTCAAGGGCGACTGCATCGTCTGCCCGTACCACGGCTGGGAGTACACCCCCGACGGCGTGGTGCAGAAGATCCCGGCGCACCCGGACAAGGGCATCCCGCGCAAGGCGCGGGTCGACTCCTACCCGGTGCAGGAGAAGTACACCTTCATCTGGGTCTACATGGGCGACCTGCCGGAGGAGGAGCGGCCGCCGATCCCGGACTGGTCCGAGATCGAGGACACCGAGAACTACCGCGCGGTGACCGGCGAGTTCCTGTGGAAGTCGAACTACGAGCGGATCCTGGAGAACGGCGTCGACGTCGCCCACACGCCGTTCGTGCACGGCGGCGTCTTCGGCAACCCGGAGAAGCCCGAGGTCCCCGACTTCGAGATCGAGGAGTCCGACTGGCACTGCAAGGTGTCGATCGTGCTCAACCCGCCGCGGTCCAAGGGCCTGTGGAGCCTGCTGACCCGCGGCGACAAGGCGGACCTTGCCCACCGTCCGCCGGTGCCGGTCTCGACCACCTGGTGGATGCCGAACATGATCCTGCTCGACGTCGGCACGCCGATGGGCGCGATGAAGATCTTCGACGTCAACATCCCGATCGACGAGGAGACCACCCTGGTCAAGTTCGTCGCCCTGCGCTCCTTCTTCAAGGGCGCCTGGGCCGACGCCGACGCCCGCCGCCGCGTCTTCAAGGTGCTGCACGAGGACCGGGCGATCGTCGACGGCGTGCGCCCCGAGCTGCTGCCGTTCGACCTCTCGGCCGAGCTGCACGTGAAGAGCGACTACAACGCCGTGAAGTACCGGCGCCGTCGCCAGGAGCTCATCGAGGCCGGCTGGAGCGTCGCGGACAACACGATCGTCGGCGAGGGCCCGGCCCGGGTCGAGGCGCGGGTGATCCCGTCGCCGACCCGCAAGGAGGTCCCCGAGCTGGCCAGCGCCTGGAACTTCAAGGAGGCGCGCAGCCGGGAGATCCTGGCCAGCCGTGGCGAGCTGCCCACCGGCGCGAAGAAGCAGCGCCGCCTGGTCAAGGAGGACCCCGCGCCCGCCGCGGAGGAGAAGAAGGCCGGCAAGAACGGCACCGCGGCTTCGTCCGCGGCCGACGAGGAGGTCACCGCATGAGCCTGCCCGGAGGACTGTGCAACCGCACGCTCGACGCCATCGTCGAGGGCGCCGGCCTCACCGAGGTCACCGGCGACGACGGTGGTCCGTACCGCACCCTGGTCTCGGTGATGGGGCCCGACCCGGTCGGGTCGGTCCGCGTCTTCACCGGCGACGAGGCCAGCCCGGTCGCGAAGGCCGTGTACGTCGGGATCACGGTGCCGCAGATCGGGCTCGACAGCCACATGGTCTTCGCCTTCGCCGACGACGCGACGCCGATCCCGCACTTCACGCTCGACTCGGTGAGCGCGCACGGCTACTTCGCGTTCCACCTCGACCTGGTCCAGCGCGCCGACCTCGGCACGCACCTCACCTACCTGGACTGGGCGCACACCCCGCTGACCGGGACCTTCGAGGAGGTCCAGCAGCGCGAGGGGCTCTCCAAGGCCGCGATCGGCCCCCGGCAGGCCTCCGTGATGTCGCCGTGGATGTGCGTGGCCCGGGCCACCGAGGACGCGTTCGCCGGGATCGAGGACGCCGTGACGGCGTACCTGGCCCACTGGTTCTCGCTGGTCGGGGGCGAGGTGCCGGCCGAGGTGCTGGACGACCTCGCCGACACCGACCTCGCGGCGCGCGACGAGCGCAACCGCGCGATTCTCTTCAGCCCCGACGTGGACAAGGTCTGGGCCCAGATCGGACAGCTGCTCGGCCCCGAGGTCACCGAGGGCATCCGCGCGCAGCTGCTCAGCAACGAGGTGAAAGCATGACCGCGACCCAGGACCCCACCGCCGAGCCGACGACCGACGAGGTCGGGACGAGCGAGTGGCAGAAGAAGATCGCGGGGGAGTGGCACGGCCGCCCCGGCCTCTTCGACGCCGAGGGCAACCACGTCGGCTTCGAGCGCGTGGACCGCGCCAGCGTCGTCGAGGACGGCGTCGCGCGCTACTGGATGAACACCACCCTCGAGGGCGGCGGGCCCCTGCGCAACCGGCTCGAGCTCGGCGCGCACTTCGACTTCGGGATCGTCGACTCCGACCAGAACCGGGTCTACTGCGGACCCGACTTCTACGGCACCGGGCAGCCCTACGGCCTCTTCGTCGACGCCAACTACTACTCGCCGGGCTGGCAGGCGGACCTGCGCACCTGGAACCAGGTGCTGCCCGACGGCAACACCCAGGTCTACTCCTCGGTGCTGTACGACGGCTGGGCCGTCTGTGCGGTCTTCAACGGCGTCTACCAGCGCACGTTCGACCACGCCACCAACCCCGCGACCCAGCGGTTCGTCGAGGACTGGATCGCGCTGGAGACCAGCCGCGGCGCCCGCCCGCAGGTGCTGCCCACCAAGGAGGCCGGCGCCTGGCGCGGCACCCTCTTCGTCAACCCGGTCGACCAGTCCGAGGGCGGCGAGGTCGAGGTGACCATCGAGCACCAGCCGCTCGACCTGCGCCGCGCCCGCCAGCAGGTCACCTGGAGCGGCGCGCTGGACCGCAGCTACGGCTTCCAGCGCTACCGCGACGGCGCGCGCACCCAGTACGAGGGCCCCGAGGTCTTCGGCAACGCCCAGTCCTACGGCCGGGCGCTGTTCACCACCCAGCACCTGGTCGGCGCGGACGCGACCGGCGTGGAGAAGATCCGCGGCCGCGAGTTCCTGATCGACGCCGGCACCCGGGACCTGGCGATCGTGTGGCAGCTGATGAGCGGCGACACCACCACCCACTTCGTGCACGGCGCCCTCACCTGGGAGAGCGCGTGAGCACCCCGGCGGCGGGCGCCGGGCGGGTCGTCGTCGTCACCGGCGGCACCCGCGGGATCGGGCTCGGCCTGGCCCACGCCCTGCTGGCCCGGGGGTGCAAGGTCGTGATCTGCGGCCGCTCCGACGCGGCGGTCACCAAGGCCCTGGCCGAGCTCGACGGCGACGTCACCGGGCTCGCCACCGACGTGACCGACCGTGCGGCGGTCCAGGCGCTCTGGGACCACGCGGTGGCCACCTTCGGCCGGGTCGACGTGTGGATCAACAACGCCGGCATCTCCGCGGCCCGCGGCCCGTTCGCCGAGGTGCCCGAGGCGACCGTCGCGGACGTGCTGCGCACCAACGTGCTCGGCGCCTACAACGGCAGCGCGGTGGCCCAGGCCGCGATGGCCGGGCAGCCGGGTGGCGGCTGGATCTGGAACATGGAGGGCTTCGGCTCCCGCGGCGAGCACCAGCCGGGCATGGAGCCCTACGGTGCCTCCAAGCGGGCC
Organism: Nocardioides sp. YIM 152588; assembly: GCF_040191335.1. NCBI lineage: Bacteria > Bacillati > Actinomycetota > Actinomycetes > Propionibacteriales > Nocardioidaceae > Nocardioides > Nocardioides sp. YIM 152588. Next base: position 17,576 of record NZ_JBEGDJ010000060.1, read on the forward strand.
GTCAGCCACCTCACCGAGGCGCTGGTCCGCGAGACCAAGGGCACCCCGGTCAAGGTCGGCTTCCTCTCGCCCGGGATCGTCGCCACCGACCTGCTGGTCGGCGACTACGACGGCCGCCCCGACGAGTTCGAGAAGGTCAAGAAGATCTTCAACATCCTGGGCGACCGGGTGGAGACCGTGACGCCGTGGCTGGCCGACGGCGTCCTGGCCGCCACCAAGCACGGCGCCCGGGTGGCCTGGCTGACCAAGCCCAAGGCGATGGGCCGGTTCATGACCGCCGCCTTCCGCAAGCGCGACATCTTCGCCGACACCCCCACGCCCGCCGCGGCCGGAGCGCGCTGATGGCCGTCGACCCCTGCACCGAGTACAACCTGCTGCTCGCCGTCGAGGACTTCGTCCCCGTCGTGCTGGCCGGCGCCGGATCGGTCGTGCTCGGCCTGGCCGCGGGCAGGGCGCTGCCGCCCGTCCGGGTCCCGGCGCTGCTCGCCGGCGCGCTGGTCACGCTCGGCGGGCTCGCCAAGGCGGTCTGGAAGCTGCTGGTCGCCGCCGAGCCGTGCCGCGACTACCCGTTCCTGGAGCACATGCTCTTCCCGTGCCTGGCCTTCGGCTTCGCCGGCATCGCCTGCGCGCTCCTCGGGGTGCGGCGCGGGCGCCAGGTCGCCTGGTGGCCGTTCCTCGTGCTCCCCGTGCTCGGGTCGATCGCGGCCCTGGCCGTGTGGGACACCGGCCCGCTGCTCGTGGTGGCCGCGATCGGAGCGGTCGCCGTCGGCGTACTGGGGATCCAGATCGCGCTCCGCGAGCGGCACCGCGTCGGCGCCGCGCTCTTCGTCGTCTACATCGTCGGCACCCTCGTGCTGCCGCCGCTGGCCGCGCGCCCGCACCAGTCCCTGGAGCTCCAGTGGGCGGAGCAGGCGACCAACACGCTGGTCCAGCTCTGCTTCCTGCTCGGCGCGTTCGGCCTCCGTCGGAGGGTCGGGACGAGCGCGACCGAGCCCGCACCCACCCAGGTAGGAGTTCCGTCGTGACCGACCGCCTCGGCTACCGCGCCAAGTTCGGCGTGATCGCCCCGAGCACCAACACCATCGTCCAGCCCGAGTTCGACATGATGCGCGTCCCGGGCGTCACCTCGCACTACGGCCGGATCCTGATCCGCGACGGCCGGATCGCCGACGACGAGGGGATGCAGAACCTCCTGGTCCAGATCCGGGCCGCGATGGACGACTGCGTCGAGGGCGTCATGACCATGGAGCCCGACTACATGGTGATGGGGATGAGCGCCGAGACGTTCTGGGACGGCGTCGAGGGCAACCGCCAGTTCGTCCAGCAGATCAAGAACCTCTCCGGCGGGCTCGGCGTGGCCACCGGCGCGGAGGCCTGCGAGCGGGCGCTCAACCTCTTCGGGGCGAAGAAGATCGGCATCGTCACGCCCTACACCCCGATCGGCGACGAGAACGTCCGCAAGTTCTTCACCGAGCTCGGCTTCGAGGTCGGCAGGATCAAGGGGTTCAGCTGCGAGAGCGCGGTCGCCATCGCCCACGTCAGCGAGGACCAGCTGCGCGAGGCGATCCTCGAGGTCGACGGCCCGGACGTCGACGCGATCGTCCAGTGCGGCACCAACCTGTGCATGACCGAGCTGGCGGACGAGGCCGAGCGCTGGCTCGGCAAGCCGGTGATCGCCATCAACGCCGCCACGTGGTGGATGGCGCTGCGCGAGAACGGCATCGAGGACAAGATCCACGGCTACGGGAGTCTGCTCCGCGACCACTGACCGCGAGTTGGGGGAAAACGACCTCCGAGTCCCGGCTTGGCGACCACGAATGGTCGCCAAGCCGGGACTCGGAGGTCGTTTTCCCCCAACTCGCGGGATGGGTGTCAGCCGACGACGACCTGGTCCAGCGGCAGGTGCGGCTCGACCCAGGGGAAGACGACGTACATCAGCAGCCAGAACGCCAGGGCCGCGAGCGCCAGCGCCTGGACGAGCTTCGCGGGCACCGGTCCGGGCAGGATGCGCCAGAGGAAGGCGTACATCAGGACTCCTCTCGGGCCGCGGGGTCCAGACCCTCGGGCGGGCCGGCGCCGGGTGCGCGGGTCTGGACGAGCTGGGCGCCGACCACGAGCCGCTCGGTCGAGGCCCAGCGCGGGTTGCAGGTGACCAGGGTGAGCGTGTGCTCGGTGGGCTTCTTGCCGGGGTGGCCGGCGACCGGGGCGATCACCTCGACGGCGGTCGGCGCGACGATCCGGCTCCAGGTGACCTGGTAGGTGAACCAGCCGTCGGTGGTCTCGACGTAGATCTCGTCGCCCTCGACCAGGCGGTCCAGGTCGGCGAACGGCTCGCCGTGGGTGGCGCGGTGTCCGGCCACGGCGAAGTTGCCGATCTCGCCGGGCAGCGCCGTCTCGGCGAAGTGACCGGGGCCGTCGTCGATGGTGCCCATGTCCGTGCCCTCCAGCACGACCCAGCGCCAGTCCGCGCCCAGGCGCGGGGCGTAGAGGACGGCCAGCCCCTCGCCGATGCTCACCTCGGGCGCCTTGCCGGCGCTGCGGGCCTTCTCGGTGCGGAACTCCTCGAGCAGGTCCTGCTGGGCCGCGCTGGTCTGCACGTTCGTCCACACCAACAGGTAGAAGACGAGGAGCGCGAGGACCACGCCGGCGGTGAGCATCAGCTCGGCCACACCACGTAGGAACCCGCGGAAAGAGAGAAGCGGCCCGCCGGACATGCAGTAGATATATCATCTAGGAACTTGATTCCTGGGCCGCTCGCCGAGAGCGGACCCGCGGGGACCAAGCCCGTCGGAGCAGTGTCGCGGATCGCGGCGCGAAGGGTGGTCGGATGGTGAAGGCGCGCGCTCGCCTCGGTGCGTCGGTGCTGCTCGTCTCCGCCGCGGTCCCCGGGTTGGTGGCACCCCCGTCGATCGCGGTCGTCGCCCCGGCGGTGTCGGTCGACCCCGGCGGCGGCTGCTGGCGCTACGTGCCCGACCTCGCCGCGCCGGTCAGCGAGCCCGCCGACCCGACCGCGATCACCGACCTGAGCGACGGCCTGGAGCCGTGGTCCGCCGGTGCTCCGGCGCTGAGCCTGAGCACGTCCGGCGGCAGCGCCGTCGGGCGCGATCGGACCTTCCTCCTCGAGCTGCCAGAGGGGCCGGTGGTGGAGCCCGCGCCGACCGCGGCCGCCAGCGCGACCGTGACGGCGGTGCTCGCGTACGGCGACACCGTCCTGGACCCGTTCGCGGCGGTCGTCGAGATCCCCGCCGCCGTCGCGGACGAGGCCGTGTCGGTCGGCGCGGTCGAGATCACGGGCGGCTTCCCGATCGTCGCGGACGGGCCGTCCCTGCTGACCCTCCGGGCCCTGTACGTCGACGTGCCCGACCTCGGCCTGCGCATCGCGTGCAACGGCCAGGTCGAGGGGGTGCCGGGTGGCGCCAATCCCGCGACCGCCCCCGCGCCGACCGCGGTCGTCGCGGGGTTCGACGCGGTGGCGTCGAGTGCCGTCGAGGTCGCCGCCGTCTCCCGCCAGCGGGGGACCGGCGCGGCGCGTGCGGGCGACACGCTCACGCTCGTCGGGTCGGGCCTGGACGCCGGCGCCACCGCCGACGTCGAGCTGTGCCCGGTCTCCGGGGACGCCGCCTGCGTGGCGGCCGCGGAGATCGTCGCCGACGGGGAGGGCGCCTGGAGTGCCGAGGTGACCGTGCCGGCCGCCGATGCGCTGGCGGACGTGATCGGCGACGGCGCCAGCACCGGCGGCGGTGGCCGCATCGCCGTCCGGGTCACGCCGGCCGCCGACCCGGCCGACCCGGCCGAGCCCGCCGAGCCCGCCGAGGTCCGACTGCGGTTCCTCGGCGAGCCGACGGTCGAGGTCGAGGAGCGCGACGGTGCGCCGCGGCCGGTCCGCCTGGCCGGTGCCGACTGGGACCCGGGCCGCACGGTCCGCGTCCGTGGGCTCGACGACGCCGGCGACCCGGTCGGGCGCCCGGTGCTGGCCGTGGCCGGCGAGCGCGGCGTCCTCCGGCTCCGCACCACCCGGCCGACGCGGGCGACGGGCCTGCGCGCGCTGCAGCGCCGCCCGGGCGGACCGCTCGTCGTGGAGGCCGAGCTCTCCGAGGCCGAGGTCGAGGCGCCCGTCGCGGATCCGACGCCGACGGCCGAGACGCCGGTGACCCCGGCGACGCTTCCGCCCGCGGTGGCTGCCCCGCCGGTGTCCAGCGCCGTCACGCCGCCGGCCGACATCCCCGAGCCCGAGCCGATGGCCGTGGAGGAGGTGCCGGCGCCGGAGGCCGCGACCCCGGCCCCGGTGCCGACCGGCGGCGAGGTCGCCGTCACGGACGCGGAGCTGGTCGGCACGACCACGCTGCCCGACCTCTTCGGCGCGGCGCCGCGCCGGATCCTGCGGCTCACCGTGGAGAACATCGGCACGACCGTGGTGACGGCGCCCGGGCTCGAGATCTCGGTCGGGCGCAGCGAGGACGTGGAGCCGATCTACGCGTCGGCCGGCCTCGGGTCGATCGAGCCGGGCCAGACGCAGCAGATCGAGGTGCCGATCGCCCTCGGCGTCGGCGCGCTCGGCACGTACCGGATCGAGGGCCGCCTGGGGGAGGGGGAGACCGGCGCGTTCAGCCTGACCTGGCAGACCTACCCCTGGGGCCTGATCGGCCTCAACCTCGCGGGCGCCGTGCTGCTCGTCTGGGCCGTGAACCGCCGGCTCGGCCACCGGCCGAGCCCGCTGCTCGCCGCGGCGCTGGTGCCGGCCACCGCCGCAACGGTGCCAGCGGGGGCCGCTGGCGGGGCGGCCAGGGCGGACGACGCGGTCGTCGACCTGGAGACCCTCGAGCGCTGGTGGGCGTTGCAGGCGGTGCCGGGCGGCCTTGCCGCGGCCGCGGTGGCCGGCCCCGGCGCCGTCGCGGCGACGGTCGGCGCACCCGCCGAGGACCCCGGCGCCGTGGTCGACGTGGAGGCGGTCGAGCGCTGGCTCGCACGCCTGCCCGAGCGTGGACCGGAGGGCGGCTGAAATGGCGCTCGAGAGCGCTTCTCCCGAAGTAGATATCGTATATAGTTTGTCGGCGACGAGAGGAGGCGCCCGACGTGCCGAAGCTTCGCGGGACCGTTGACCGGTCCCTGGTGGTGCGCTCCGGCGCCGTCCTCGCCGCGCTCGCGCTGGCCCTCGCCGGCTGCGGTGCCCTGATGCCCGGCGGCGGCACCGCCGTGGACCCGGCCGCCACGGGCCCCGGCGTCTCCGAGGAGGCCGTCAAGGTCGTCTTCGTCGGGGTCGACCTCGACGCGGTGAAGAAGACGACGGGCTTCAAGAACGCCTCCGTGGGCGACCCGGAGCAGCAGGTGCAGGCGCTGGAGGACTGGGTCAACGCCAACGGCGGCCTCGGCGGCCGCGAGCTCGACGCCGTCTTCAAGCTCTACGACGCCTCGACCGACTCGCCGGCGGCCGAGGAGCAGCTGTGCAACGAGGTCACCCAGGACGAGCGGGCCTTCGCCGTCGTGCTGACCGGCCAGTTCCAGTCCAACGCCCGTCCCTGCTACGCCGGCCGCGAGACGCTCATGCTCGACGAGACGCTGGTCGCCAACAACGCCGAGCTGTTCGAGGAGCTCGCGCCGTACCTGTGGGCGCCGAGCTTCCCGGAGTACAACTCGTTCGTCGCCTCGTTCGTCCAGGCGCTCGACGGCGCCGGCTTCTTCGAGGGCCGCGACCAGGTGGCGATCGTCGCCGCGGACACGCCCAGCAACCGCGCCACGATCGAGGGCAAGGCGATCCCGCAGCTCGACGCCCTGGGTATGACCGCCGAGGTCGGGTGGGTCGACCCGACCGACATCGGCACGATCTACACCGGCGAGGAGCAGGCCGCGATCACGTTCGCGACCAAGGGGATCGACCGCGTGATGTTCCTGGGCGGCTCCCGCCTGGCGTCGATCTTCGCCACCATCGCCGGGTCGAAGGGCTTCGACGCGACCTACGCGATCTCCAGCTTCGACAACCCGTCGTTCTTCGTGAACAACCCGGACACCGTCCCCGCCGACACGATGACCGGCATGGTCGGCGTCGGTTTCCACCCGCCGCAGGACGTCTTCGACGACCAGTACCCCTTCCCGACCGCCGGCGTTGAGCAGGAGTGCATCGACATCTACGCCGGCGCGGGCATCGAGTTCGGCAGCCGGGAGGCGGCCCGGGTGGCGCTGCCCTACTGCGACGCGGCGCGGCTGCTCAAGCTCGGAGCCGACAACGTCGACGGCGAGCTCAACGCGGCCACCTGGAGCGACGCCGTCAACGAGCACGGCGACGAGTACCAGACCGCCTCCGGCTTCGGGAACGCCCTCGGCGGCGGCCACTACGCGGCGGCCGGTGCCTACCGGGTGATGCGCTTCGACGACGCCTGCTCCTGCTTCGTCTACGAGGGCGACGACGTGCCCTTCGTGGAGGAGTGAGCCGATGAGCCAGCCGTCGGCCGCAGCGCTGAGCGTCAGCGGGGTGTGCGCCTCCTACGGGCCCGTCCAGGTCCTCTTCGGCGTCGACCTGTGCGTCGAGGAGGGCGAGATGGTCGCCCTGCTCGGCCCGAACGGCGTCGGCAAGAGCACCACCCTGCGGGTGATCGGCGGGCTGCTCCGTCCCGACGCCGGCGCCGTGCACCTGGGCACCGCCGACGCCACCGCCTGGTCCCCGCGCAAGCGCGTCGAGGCCGGACTGAGCCAGGTCGTCGGGCAGGCGTCGTTCGGGTCGCTGACCGTGGTCGAGAACCTCACCATGCACGGGTACGCCGCCAAGGACCGCACGTGGGTCCGGGAGGCCGTGGAGGCGGCGCTGATGATCTTCCCGCGCCTCAACGCGCGGCGGAACCAGCCCGCGGCGACGCTGTCCGGCGGCGAGCGGCAGATGCTCGCCCTGGCCAAGGCGATCGTCAACGACCCGCGGCTGCTGGTGATCGACGAGTTCTCGCTCGGTCTCGCCCCGGTCGTCGTCGGCGGGCTGATGGAGCTGGTCCGCCGCCTCAACGAGCGTGGCACCTCGGTGCTGCTGGTGGAGCAGTCGGTCAACGTCGCACTCTCGCTGGTGCACCGCGCCTACGTCATGGAGAAGGGCGAGATCATCGCCGAGGAGTCGGCGGCCGTGCTGGCCGCGGACCCGGACCGGGTGCGCACCCTGATGCTCGGCGGGCACGTGTCGGAGGCGGAGGCCGTATGAGCGCCGCGCTGATCTCCCCGCACCTCACCGCCCAGGTCGCGGTGGCCGGCTTCGACGTCGGCGTCGACCGGCTGCTGCTGGGCCTCTTCGCCGGCCTCACCTACGGCCTGCTCGCCGTCGGCCTGGTGCTCGTCTACCGCTCCAGCCGCTTCGTGAACTTCGCGCACGGCTCGATCGGCGCGTTCGGCGCGTCGGTGCTCGGCCTGCTGGCCGCCGACTGGGGGATGCCGTACTGGCCCTCGTTCGTGGCCGCCCTGCTCGTGGCCGCCGGCCTCTCCGCGGCCATCGAGCTGGTCGTCGTACGACGCCTGGCCGGCCGCCCGACGATGATCGGGATGATCGCGACGCTCGGGCTGTCGCAGTTCATCCTCATCTTCGCGCTGATCATCAACGCCGACGGCGTCAGCGGCTTCACCTTCCCGCGTCCGCCGGGGCTGCCCGAGTTCCGCGTCGGGGGCACCGAGATCAGCACGCCCTACGTGGCGATGGCGATCCTCGGCCCGCTGGTGCTGGTGGGGCTCTCCTGGTTCCTGCGCCACCACCGGGTGGGGATCGCGATCCGGGCCGCGGCCGACGACAACGACGGCGCGCTGCTCAACGGCATCCCGGCCCGCCGGATGGCGACGCTGGCCTGGGCGATCGCCGGTGGCGTCGCGGCGCTCTCGGCGGTGCTGGTCACGCCGACCACCGCCGGCCAGTCGATGGACACGCTCGGGCCGGACCTGCTGCTCAAGGGCCTCGCCGGCGCCGTGATCGCCCGGATGACGTCGATCCCGGTCGCGGTCGTCGCCTCGCTGGGCGTCGGCGTGCTCGAGCAGGTACTGCTCTCGAACCCCGACACCCGCAACGCAGTGCCGCTGGCGCTGGGGATCATCATCGTGGTCGCGCTGCTGCGCCAGCCGGTGCTGGGCCGGGCGGCCCGCGAGCGGGTGGGCTGGACGCGGATCGTGATGGAGCCGCTGCCGCCGGAGTACCGGCGGCTGTGGGCGGTCCGCTGGTTCCCGCGGATCATGACGGCGGTCCTGGTCGCCGCCGCGATCGGCGTCGCCTACGTGGTCGACAACGGCACCGCGTCGGTGCTCACCGGCGTCGCCGGCTTCGCACTGGTGGGCCTGAGCGTCGGCCTGCTGACCGGCGTCTCCGGGCAGCTCTCGCTCGGCCAGTTCGCCTACGCGGGCATCGGTGCCGCGGTCTCGGTCCATGCGGTCGCGGCGACCGGCAACTTCGTGGTCGGCGTGGCCGTCGGCGTCGCGGTCGCCGCCGTCAGCTCGGCGCTGGTCGGCATCCCGGC
>NZ_JBEGDJ010000061.1:0-25337 GCF_040191335.1 Nocardioides sp. YIM 152588
GCGATGCTGTTCGGCGACAACTCGCTGATGAACCTGGACTCCGCCGCGTTCTGGGAGAGCTGGATGGTCACCCACACGGCCAACCAGGCCGACGGTGGCCCGGGCTGCGCCCGGCCGCCCTGCTCGCCGACCTCCCCGCGCTGCGCGCCACCGAGCTGGACGAGGCGCTGGCCGCGATCGTCGCCGCCGGGCCCGGCAGCCACTTCGTCGCCGACGCCGACGGCACCGGCACGGCGCTGTACGCCGCACCGCACGCGGCGTTCGATCCCCGGTTCGGTGCGGCCTCGGCGCGGGCGCACGCCGACGCGGGCGCGCGGCCGGTCGCCGGCGCCCTGGCGTCGTTGCGCCGTGACGTCGACGACCTGGCGTCGCTGGAGGGCGCGATCGAGCTCGGCGTCGGTCCGCGGACCCGCGCCGCGCTCGCCCCGCTCCCCGACCGCGGGGCCTAGGAAGCGCCCCGGCGGCGCTCAGTCACCGCCGGTGGGTGCCGGCTTCTCGGCCGGCGCCTCCTGCGCCGGTGCCTTCTTGGCCGGTGCCTTCTTGGCCGGCGCCTTCTTCGCGGCCGTGGTCTTCTTGGCGGCCGTGGTCTTCTTGGCGGGCGCCTTCTTGGCCGCCGGGGCCTTCTTCGCGGGCGCCTTCTTCGCCGGTGCTTCCTTCGTCGCCGGGGCCTTCGCCGGCGCCTTCTCAGCAGGCGCCTTCTTGGCCGCTGGGGCCTTCTTGGCCGCTGGGGCCTTCTTGGCCGGTTCCTTCTTGGCCGCCGGTGCCTTCTTGGCCGGGGCCTTCTTCGCGGCCGGGGCCTTCTTTGCGGCCGGGGCCTTCTTTGCGGCCGGGGCCTTCTTCGCCGTCGTGGCCTTCGCGGCGGGCGCCTTCGTGGCCGGTGCCTTCTTCGCCGGCGCCTTCTTCGCGGCGGGCGCCTTCTTCGCCGGTGCGCTCGCGGCCGGCGCCGCGGACTTCTTGGCCGCGGCCTTCTTCGCCGCCGCCTTCTTCGCCGTCGTCTTCTTCGCGGCGGCCTTCGCCGGCGCGGCCACGGTCTTGGCCGCGGCGCGCGCGGGGGCAGTCGCCACGGCGGCCGCCTTCTTGGCGGTCTTCGGCAGCGGCGGCAGCTTCTTGGCACCCGAGATGACGTTCTTCAGGTCGGCGCCGGGGGTGAACTTCGGGACCGCCTTCTTCTTGATCTTCAGTGGCTCACCGGTCTGCGGGTTGCGGCCGGTCCGGGCGCCGCGCACGGCCTTCTCGAACGAGCCGAAGCCGGTGATGGCGACCTTCTCCCCCTTCGCGACCTGTCGGGTGATCGTGTCGAGGACGACGTCCAGCGCTTGCGCCGCCGCCTTGCGGTTGCCGTCGAAGCGCTCGGCGAGCGCGTCGACCAACTGAGACTTGTTCACTGCCTGTCCTTCCGCCGGAGCGGCATCGGAGCCGCCCTTCGCTGTCGCGACCGGGGCCAGGCGCCCGTGGTCTTTCCCGGGAACGCTAGGCAGGAATGACGTCCGTCACAATCACCCCGGCGCGTCGGCGAGCCGCGAGCACCCCGAAAAAGGCCGACGTCCCCGTCCGATCGGGCGATCGGCCGGGGACGTCGGGACGCGTTCAGGCGGGGAGGGTCGAGGCCTTCCACGACGGGCGCTTCGCCTCGTACGCCGCGATGTCGCCCTCGTGACCCAGCGTGATGCCGATGTCGTCGAGGCCCTCCATCAGGCGCCAGCGGGTGTAGTCGTCGATGTCGAAGCTGTCCTCGACCGAGCCGTCCGCGGTGCGCACGGTCTTGTTCGCGAGGTCGACGGTGATCTCGCCGCCCGGGTTGTCCTCGAGGTAGTCCCACAGCCGCTGGACGACCTTCTCGTCGACCTGCCCGGCGACCAGGCCGGCCTTGCCGGAGTTGCCGCGGAAGATGTCGGCGAACCGGGCCGACAGGACGACCTTGAAGCCGTAGTTCTGCAGCGCCCAGACGGCGTGCTCGCGCGACGAGCCGGTGCCGAAGTCCGGGCCGGCGACGAGCACCGAGCCGGCGGCGTACGCGGGCTGGTTGAGGACGAACTCGGGGTCGTTGCGCCAGGCGGAGAACAGGCCGTCCTCGAAACCGGTGCGGGTGACCCGCTTGAGGTAGACCGCGGGGATGATCTGGTCGGTGTCGACGTTGCTGCGCCGCAGCGGGACGCCGACGCCGGTGTGGGTGGTGAACTTCTCCATGAGTCTGGGCTCCTGAGTCGGGGTCAGACCGTGGCCGGGACCAGGTCGGCGGGCGAGGACAGGGTGCCGCGCACGGCGGTGGCCGCGGCGACGGGCACCGACACCAGGTGGGTGCGGCCCCCCTTGCCCTGGCGTCCCTCGAAGTTGCGGTTGGAGGTCGAGGCGCTGCGCTCACCGGGGGCGAGCTGGTCGGGGTTCATGCCCAGGCACATCGAGCAGCCCGCGCCGCGCCACTCGGCGCCCGCCTCGATGAAGACCTTGTCCAGGCCCTCGGCCTCGGCCTCCATGCGCACCCGGACGGAGCCCGGCACGACCAGCATCCGGGTGCCCTCGGCGACCTTGTGCCCCTGGATCACCTCGGCGGCCAGGCGCAGGTCCTCGATCCGGCCGTTGGTGCAGGAGCCGACGAAGACGGTGTCGACGTGGATGTCGCGCATCGGGGTGCCGGCGGTCAGGCCCATGTACTGCAGGGCCTTCTCGGTCGCCTGGCGGTCCGTGGCGTCGTCGAAGTCCTCGGGGCTGGGCACGGTCGCGCCGAGCGGCACGCCCTGGCCGGGGTTGGTGCCCCAGGTGACGAACGGGGTCATCTCGGCCGCGTCGAGCACGATCTCCTTGTCGAAGACCGCGTCGGCGTCGGTGACCAGCGTCCTCCAGTGGGCGACGGCGGCGTCCCACGCCTCGCCCTTGGGTGCCTCGGGCTTGTCGGCCAGGTAGGCGAAGGTGGTCTCGTCCGGCGCGATCATGCCGGCCTTGGCGCCCCACTCGATCGACATGTTGCACACGGTCATCCGGCCCTCCATGGAGAGCTCCTCGATGGCCTGGCCGCGGTACTCGACGATGTAGCCCTGGCCGCCGCCGGTGCCGGTGTGCGCGATCAGCGTCAGCACCAGGTCCTTGGCGGTGACGCCCTCGGGCAGGCTGCCGTTGACGGTGACGGACATGGTCTTCGGCTTGGCCTGCGGCAGCGTCTGGGTGGCGAGGACGTGCTCGACCTCGGAGGTGCCGATGCCGAAGGCGATCGAGCCGAAGGCACCGTGGGTCGCGGTGTGCGAGTCGCCGCAGACGATGGTCATGCCCGGCTGCGTCAGGCCCAGCTGCGGGCCGACGACGTGCACGATGCCCTGCTCGACGTCACCGAGCGGGTGCAGCCGGACGCCGAACTCCTCGGCGTTCCTGCGCAGCGTGTCGACCTGGGTCTTGCTGACCGGGTCCGCGATCGGCTTGTCCCAGTCCAGCGTCGGGACGTTGTGGTCCTCGGTGGCCAGGGTGAGGTCGGGGCGGCGGACCTTGCGGCCGGCGAGACGGAGGCCGTCGAAGGCCTGCGGGCTGGTCACCTCGTGGATGAGGTGAAGGTCGATGAAGAGAAGGTCCGGCTCTCCCGGGGTCGACCGGACGACGTGCTCGTCCCACACCTTCTCCGCCAGGGTCTTGCCCATGACTCGCTCCCTCGATTTCGTGCGTCGTTGAACCTGCGGGAAAGAGGATACGCTTGCATCCCAAGATCCGAGACGGCAGTATTGCCATATGGACAACACGAGCGGAGTCGGCGTCCTCGACAAGGCCGCCCTGGTTCTGACCGCCCTGGAATCCGGCCCGGCGACCCTCGCCGGGCTCGTCGCGGGCACCGGTCTGGCACGCCCCACCGCGCACCGCCTGGCGGTCGCGCTGGAGCACCACCGGCTGGTCGCACGCGACATGCAGGGGCGGTTCGTGCTGGGCCCGCGGCTCGCCGAGCTCTCCGCCGCCGCCGGCGAGGACCGGCTGCTCGCCACCGCCGGGCCCGTCCTGGCCCGCCTGCGCGACATCACCGGCGAGTCCGCCCAGCTCTGGCGCCGCCAGGGCGACCACCGCGTCTGCGTCGCCGCCGCCGAGCGCCCCTCCGGCCTCCGCGACACCATCCCGGTCGGCTCCCAGCTGACCATGCGCGCCGGCTCCGCCGCCCAGGTCCTGCTCGCGTGGGACGACCCGGAGCGGATCCACCGCGGACTGCAGAACGCCGCCTTCTCCGCCGCCGAGCTCTCCGCGATCCGCCGCCGCGGCTGGTCCCAGTCGATCGGCGAGCGCGAGCAGGGCGTCGCCTCCGTCTCCGCCCCCGTCCGCTCCCCCGGCGGCAAGGTGATCGCCGCCGTCTCCGTCTCCGGCCCGCTGGAGCGGCTCACCCGCCAGCCCGGCCGGATGCACGCACCGGCCGTGCTCGCCGCCGCCGAGCGGCTGTCCGAGTCGCTGCGTCGCGCGGCCGCGGAGTAGCCGGCGGTCGGTCTCGGCCGCGTCACATGGATCTTGGTCGGGTCGCCGCGCGTAACCCGACCAGAATCCATGTGACGTGGCGGCCCACAGTCCACCCGCTCAGAACAACGCGTCCTGCTCCAGCTCCAGCAGCGTCTGCTTGCGGTCGACGCCGCCGGCGTACCCGGTGAGGGTGCCGTTGGCCCCGATCACGCGGTGGCAGGGGATGACGATCGGGATCGGGTTCGCGCCGTTCGCCACGCCCACGGCGCGGGAGGCGGCGTTCGACTTGCCCAGGCGCGCGGCGATCTCGCCGTACGACGCCGTGTCGCCGTAGCCGACCTTCAGCAGCTGCGCCCAGACGGCCCGCTGCCACTCGGTCCCGGCGGGCTGGAGCGGGAGGTCGAAGTCGCGGCGCGCCCGGTCGAAGTACTCGCCGAGCTGGCGCACCGCCTCGACCAGCACCGGGTGCGCGTCGTCGCGGCTCCCCCGCGGGCGGCCGTCGGGGTCGACGTCCCGGAACGGGCTGAACTCGATCGCGGTGATCGCGCCGGCGTGCTCGACGACGCGCAGCGGCCCCACCGGGCTCTCGGTCACGGTCCACATCGCGGCTCATTCTCCTTCGTACGTCGAGGGGGCGTCGTCGAGGGACGCCCACAGGTGGACCAGGGCGTAGGAGCGCCACGGCGCCCACCGCCCCGGGTCGATCGGCCCCGCCCCGGGGAGCGCGGCGAGCGCGTGCCTGACCCCGAGGTCGGTCGGCAGGAACACGTCGGGATGCCCGAGCGCCCGCAGCGCCACGTAGTCGGCCGTCCACGGCCCGATGCCCCGCAGGCACAGCAGCCCACGACGCACCTCGTCCCGGTCCGGGCCGCGGTCCAGCACCACCTCCCCGGCGGCGAGGGAGGTGGCCATGTCGACCAGCGCACGGCCCCGGGACCGCGGCATCGGCAGCCGGTCGGGGTCGAGCCCCGCGACCGTCGCCGCGTCGGGGAACAGGTGGGTCAGCCCCTCGACGCCGGTCTCGTACGGCGTCCCGTGCTCGGCCACCAGCCTCCCCGCGACCGTCCGGGCGCCGGCGACGGAGACCTGCTGCCCCAGCACCGCGCGGACGGCGATCTCGTCACCGTCGACGTGGCCGGGGACGCGCAGGCCGGGCCGGCGGGCGAGCAGCGGCGCGAGCGCCGGGTCGCCACCGAGGTGCTCGGCGACGGCGACCGGGTCCGCGTCGGCGTCGAGCAGGCGTCGTACCCGCGCCACGGCGGCGGCGGTGTCGCGCAGGTCGGCCAGGGTGAACCGGGCACGCACGAAGCCGGTGCCGGCGTCGGCCGGGACGTCGTCGAGGAGCAGCCGGACCACGCCGGGGCCGTGCGGCAGGCGCAGCGTCCGCGCGTAGGCGGGTGGATCGCCGTCGGCGTCCGAGACGAGCTCGATCCCCGCCACCGCCCGCGGTCGCAGGAAGTCGGCCAGCGCCCGGCCGGCGAACGGCGCGCGCACGGCGAGCCGCAGGTCGATCGTGCCCGCCGATCGGGGGCCGCCGCGGCGCCCGCGCAGCTGCGTCGGCGTGGCGTCGTAGACCTCGCGCAGGGTGTCGTTGAACTGGCGGACGCTGCTGAAGCCCGCCGCGAAGGCGACGTCGGCGAAGGCGAGGTCCGTGGTCTCCACGAGCACCCGCGCCGTCTGCGCGCGCTGGGTGCGGGCGAGCGCGAGCGGGCCGGCGCCGAGCTCGGCGCGCAGCACCCGGCCGAGGTGCCGCGGGCTGTAGCCGAGCCGGACGGCGAGGCCCTCGACCCCGTCCCGGTCGACCACGCCGTCGGCGATCAGCCGCATCGCGCGGCCCGCCACCGTGGCGCCGAGGTCCCACTCCGGGGAGCCGGGGACGGCGTCGGGCAGGCACCGCTTGCAGGCCCGGAAGCCGGCCTCCTGGGCGGAGGCCGCGGTCGGGTGGAAGGTGACGTTGGCCGGCGCCGGCGTGCGCGCCGGGCACGAGGGCCGGCAGTAGATGCCCGTGGTCCGGACCGCGGTGTAGAAGACGCCGTCGAACCGCCGGTCGCGCGACCGGACGGCCGCGTAGCAGGTGGTCGGGTCCAGCGTCGGTACGCCGGCGACAGCGGTGCTCATGGCATCCATCGTGCCTCGGGCCACCGACAACTTCTGGCGGAAATCGGACAGGACGGCGGCGCGCCCGCCCCGAGCCCCGGTTCGGGCTGCCCCGAGCCCCGGTTCGGGCTGCCCCGAGCCCCGGTTCGGGCTGCCCCGAGCCCCGGTTCGGCTAGGTGCGGGTGGCCTGGACCCAGCTGACCTCGAGCGTGACGTCCCGGCCGACCTGCTCCTCGATCGCCGCCTCGAGGTCCGCGCTGGGCGGCGGCTTGTCGGCGGAGGCGAGCAGCACCGAGACGTTCCAGCCGTCCACCTCGACGGCGAGCAGGCGGGCCGGCTGGATCGGCTCCGCCCAGTCGACGAACGCGCTCTCGGCGGCGACGGTGACCGTCCGCTCGTTGATGTTGTCGCGCTCCGTCGCGGCCAGCGGCGTGGAGAGCAGGCCCAGCACGGCGGCGACGATCGCGCCGACGGCGAGCAGCCACCGGCCCGCCACCCCGGCCGCGCCGTAGCCGGCCAGGATCAGCACCCCGCCGCCGGCCGCGACGATCGCGACCAGGTTGACGGCGAAGAGCAGGAACGCGCCGCGGGCGGCGTCGGGGTCGCCGCCGGCCAGCGTCACGCCGGAGGTGCACAGCGGCGGCACCAGGGAGACGGCGATCGCCACGCCCGGGACGGAGGCGGCGACGTCCGTCCGCACCAGGACGAACCCGCCGACCGCTCCGGCCGCCAGCGCGATCCCGAGGTCCGCCAGGGTCGGGCTCGTGCGGGCCACGATCGAGGCGTTGCCGAGGTCGAACGGCAGGTCCAGCGCGGTCGCGCCGATCACCATCGAGATCAGGTACACGGTGCCGATGCCGGCGGCCAGCAGCGCCGCGCTGGCCGCGGCGTCGCGGTGCCGGCCCGCGACCAGGCCGGCGGTGAGGCCCTGGATCGGCAGCATCAGCGGCGCCACGATCATGGCGCCGATGACGGCGGCGACCGAGTCCGACAGCAGGCCGAACGTCGCGATCACCGCGGACGCGGAGAGCAGGATCAGGAACCGCGCGACCCGGCTGCGGCCCATGCCCGAGACCTCGTCCTCGATCCGGCGGTGCTCGTCGTCGCCCATCCGGCTGCGTCGCAGGTACGGCGCCGTGGTCACCCGGCGCACGGCCGCGGGTGTCGGCGCGAGGAGCGCGACCACGGGCCCCGCGATCCACACCAGACCGACGGCCGCCACGGCCGCCTGGCCGAACAGCTCGGGGCTGAGCAGCGCGACGGCGCCGCCGACGAGCTCGGCCAGCCCGAGCCCGAGCATCCAGAACCCGATGCCGACCGGACCCCCGACCACCCGGGCGGCCACCAGGTCGGCGACGCCGCGGACGACGAGCAGCACGCCGAACCCGAGCGCCAGCCGGTAGACGTCGGGGTCGTCGGCCACCACCACCAGCGCGACGCCGCCGGCGACGGGCGCCGCGGCGCGCAGCAGCGCGGGGCCGCGCGCCGGCGGGACCAGCCGGGTGGCGGCGTACGCCTCCAGGGCGCCGAGCGCCACAGCGGCGGCACCGCCGACCACCAGGACCGCCGTCTGACGGTCCGGCAGCAGCACCCACGCGACGAGCAGGGCGACCGCCATCAGCGCGCGCGCCACCTCGGCGGCGCCGGTCGCGCCGGCCTCCCGGAGGAGCTCGCGCGTGCCGCGGGGCGAGGCGTCGGGCGAGGCGTCGGCGGCCGTCATGGCCCCAGCATCGGGGGTGACGGACGCCGGCGCCAGCGCTCCGCGGCCTCCGCCCCTCCTCCCCCGCCGCGCGGCACCTGAGAGCGGGCGAAGAGTTCGGCACCGACCGTGTAGCGGACCGGTGCTCCGGGTAGGCGGCCCCCCATGCTGAGGTTCTTCCTGCTCGGGTTCGCGGCGCTGGTCCTGGTCCTCACCCTCCTCGCCGGCGCGGTGGGCGAGGTCGGCTGGCTGGTGCTGGCCGCTCTGGCGCTCGGCGTGGTCGCCCTCGGCGTCTACGACCTGGTCCAGCGCCAGCACGCGATCCTGCGCAACTACCCCGTGCTGGGCCACATCCGGTTCCTGATGGAGAGCATCCGGCCCGAGCTGCAGCAGTACTTCATCGAGCGCAACTACGACGGCCGGCCCTACGACCGCGACACCCGCACCGCGATCTACGAGCGCGCCAAGGGCGGCAAGGAGGTGCAGCCGTTCGGCACCGAGCGGGACGTGTACGCCGTCGGCTACGAGTACCTGGTGCACTCGACCATGCCGGTGCCGACCCCCGAGGAGCCGCCGCGGGTGCGCGTCGGCGGACCGGAGTGCGCCCAGCCCTACGACATGGCGCTGCTCAACGTCTCCGCGATGAGCTTCGGGGCGCTGTCGGGCAACGCGATCCGCGCGCTCAACCAGGGCGCGGCGGCCGGCGGCTTCGCGCACGACACCGGCGAGGGCGGGATCAGCCGCTACCACCGGCACGGCGGGGACCTGATCTGGGAGATCGGCTCCGGCTACTTCGGCTGCCGCACCGACGACGGCCGCTTCGACCCCGACCGGTTCGCCGAGACCGCCGCCGACGACCAGGTGAGGGCGATCAGCATCAAGCTCAGCCAGGGCGCCAAGCCCGGCATCGGCGGGGTGCTCCCCGGCTCCAAGGTGACGTCCGAGATCGCCGAGGCGCGCGACGTGCCGGCGGGCGAGACCTGCGTCTCCCCGGCGTACCACACCGCATTCGGGTCGCCCCGCGAGCTGCTCGGCTTCGTCGCGCGGCTGCGCGAGCTCTCCGGTGGCAAGCCGACCGGCTTCAAGCTCTGTGTCGGCTCGCGCAGCGACGTGCTGTCGATCTGCAAGGCGATGCTCGAGACCGGGACCACGCCGGACTTCATCGTCGTCGACGGCGCCGAGGGCGGCACCGGCGCGGCGCCGCTGGAGTACGAGGACCACGTCGGGATGCCGCTGACCGAGGGGCTGCAGATCGTGCACAACGCGCTCGTCGGCGTCGGCCTGCGGGACCGGATCCGGGTCGGCGCCAGCGGGAAGGTCAGCAGCGGCATCGACATCGTGAAGCGGGTGCTGCAGGGGGCCGACTACACCAACGCGGCGCGGTCGATGATGATGGCGGTCGGCTGCATCCAGGCGAAGACCTGCCACACC
This sequence comes from Nocardioides sp. YIM 152588, assembly GCF_040191335.1. NCBI lineage: Bacteria > Bacillati > Actinomycetota > Actinomycetes > Propionibacteriales > Nocardioidaceae > Nocardioides > Nocardioides sp. YIM 152588. Next base: position 9,644 of record NZ_JBEGDJ010000061.1, read on the forward strand.
AACACCTGCCCGGTCGGCGTCGCCACCCAGGACCCCAAGCGCGCCCGCGCCCTCGACGTCGCCGACAAGACCGACCGGGTCACCAGCTACCAGCGCGAGGCCGTCCGGCAGGCGCAGCAGGTGCTGGCCTCCATGGGCCTCACCTCGTTCGACCAGCTCCGCCCGCACATGCTGCGCCGCCGCGTCGACGACGGCCGTGTCCTGTCCTACGCCGAGCTCGTCGACCACCTCGAGCCCGGCCAGCTGCTCGGCACCCCGCCGGAGGGCTGGCGGCGCGACTGGGAGCTCGCCTCCCCCGACCGGTTCGCCCCCGACCCCTACGACACCGATCCGCACCCCACCGACCCGCACCCCACCGATGCCAGGAGGAACTCGTGACCACCGTCGCCCAGCTGCTCGTCCGCGCCCTCGCCGACCACGGCGTCAGCCACGTCTGGGGCGTCGTCGGCGACGCGCTCAACCCCGTCACCGACGCCATCCGAACCGAGGACCGGATCACCTGGATGGGCGTGCGCCACGAGGAGGCCGGCGCGTTCGCGGCCGGCGCCCAGGCCCAGCTCACCGGCCGGCTCGGGGTCTGCATGGGCACAGTCGGCCCGGGTGCCGTGCACCTGCTCAACGGCCTGTACGACGCCAAGAAGTCCCACGCGCCCGTGCTGGCGATCTGCGGCCAGGTGCCGCGCCCCGAGCTCGGCACCGACTTCTTCCAGGAGGTCGACAACGACCAGCTGTTCGCCGACGTCGCGGTCTTCAACCAGACCGTCGCCTCGGTGGAGCAGCTGCCCATGCTCATCGAGCAGGCCGGCAACGCTGCCCTCGCCGAGCGCGGCGTCGCCGTCCTCACGCTCCCCGGGGACGTCGGCGGGCTCGAGGTGCCGAAGGACACCCCTGTCCCCACGTTCGTCGGCCCCGCGGCCGACCCCGCCCCGAGCGAGGAGTCGGTGCGCGCCGCGGCGGACGCCATCGAACGGGCGAAGAAGGTCACCCTGCTGGTCGGGCAGGGGGCCCGCGACGCGCGGGCGGACGTCCTGGCGCTCGCCGAGCGACTCCGGGCACCGATGGTGCTCACCCTCAAGGCCAAGGAGGGGTTCGAGGATGACAACCCCTACGAGGTCGGCCAGTCCGGCCTGATCGGCAACCCGGCCACCCACCGGGCCTTCGAGGACTGCGACGCGCTGGTGCTGCTCGGCACCGACTTCCCCTACCGGGAGTTCCTGCCCGAGGGGAAGACCGTGGTGCAGGTGGACCGCGCCGCCGACCACATCGGCCGGCGGGTCCCCGTGGACCACGCGGTCGTCGGCGACGTCGGCGCGGCGCTGGGGATGCTGCTACCCCTGCTGGGTGCCCGCGAGGGCGACCGCCACCTCGACCGCGCCCGGGAGAGGTACCTCGAGTGGCGCGAGGGCCAGTCCCACTTCGCCGACCCCGACTACGAGAGCAAGCCGGTGGGCCTGCTGCGCCGCACCGTGGACAACCCCGAGCACGCGATCCGGCCGGAGCTGGTCGCCGCCGCGGTGGACCGGCTCGCACCGCAGGACGCCGTCTTCACCGTCGACACCGGGATGTCGGCGGTCTGGCTGAGCCGCTTCGTCCGGATGACCGGGCGGCGCCGGCTGCTCGGCTCGTTCAACCTCGGCTCTATGGCCAACGCGATGCCGCAGGCGCTGGGCGCCGCGGCGCTCGACCCGGCGCGCCGGGTGGTCGCGTTCTGCGGCGACGGCGGCCTCTCGATGCTGCTCGGCGACCTCCGCACGGCCGTCAGCCACCAGCTGCCGATCACGTTCGTGCTCTTCGACAACAGCCGGCTGGGCATGGTGAAGCTGGAGATGGAGCAGGTCGGGCTGCCCGAGTACGGCACGGTGCTGGACAACCCCGACTTCGCGGCGGTGGGCCGCGCGATGGGGCTGCACGCCACCCGGGTCGAGGACCCCCACGGCGTCGAGCCCGCGCTGCGCGAGGCACTGGCCCACGCCGGCCCGTCGCTGGTCGACCTGGTCACCAACGCGGACGAGATCGCGGTGCCGCCGAAGCCGACCGTCGACCAGGCGTGGGGCTTCGCGATCGCCAAGACCAAGGAGTTCCTGGAGTCGCACTCCTGACGGGGCTCAGCGGGCCGCCCGCACCGGCGCCGTCGCCGCTCCGACGTCGAGCGCGGTCGCGGCGGCGGTCCGGCGCCGGCGTACCCACTTGCTGGCCTCGACCACCAGCGGCAGGAGCAGCGCGAGCCCGATCGCGGCGAGCCACTCCCCGCCGGTGAGCGGGACGGTGAGCAGGGCCTGCTGCAGGTGCGGCAGCTCTGTGGCCAGCAGCAGCACCGCCACCGGCACCAGCCCGATCGCGAGCGCCTTCAGCACCGGCGCGGAGAGCCCGCTGCCGGGGTCGCGCCGGTTGGTGACGGCGTTGAACACGGTGCCGAGGCCCATCACGACGAAGGTCATCGTCATCGCCGCGCTCGCGTCGGTCGTGCTGGGCTCGTCGGGTCCGGCGACGAGCGGCACCAGCGCGGCGACGAAGAGCACGGCGGCGTAGACGAGCCAGGAGGTGACCGCGGCCCGGTTGGTGATCGTCATGGCGGGGTCGCGCGGCGGTCGCTCCATGATCCGCGGGTCACCCGGGTCGACGGCGATGATCACCACCCCGGCCGAGGTGAAGAAGAAGAGCAGGAACAGGATCATCGACGGCGTCAGCGCGACGCCGTCGTTGATGTCGAAGACGGTGGCGGCGACGAAGAGCATGACCAGGGAGAGCAGCTGGGTCATCTGGTAGCGGACGTAGGAGACGACCTTGTCGTAGACCCTCCGGCCCAGCTCGACCGCGTGCACCAGCGTGCCGAAGTTGTCGTCGGTGAGGATCATCCGTCCCGCCTGCTTGGTCACCTCGCTGCCGCTGCCCATGGCGACGCCGATGTCGGCCTGCTTGAGCGCGGCCGCGTCGTTGACGGCGTCGCCGGTCATCGCGACGACCATCCCCGACTCCTGCATCACCCGCGCCAGGCGCAGCTTGTCCTCGGGCGTGACCCGGCCGAAGACGTGCAGCTGCGGGAGGCGCTCGGTGAGCTCGGCGTCGGTCAGCGCGACCAGCTCGGTGCCGCTGATCGCACCGGGCCCCAGGCCGAGGTCGGCGCCGATCGCCCGCGCCGTCACGGCGTGGTCGCCGGTGATCATCCGGACGTCGATGCCGGCCTTCAGCGCGATCCGGACCGCCTCCTTCGACGAGGGCCGCAGCGGATCGATGATGCCGACCATCCCGACGAAGACCAGGTCGTCGGTGAGCGACATCGGGTCGGCGGTCATCGTGTCGAGCTCCGCGTCGTCGACGAGGCGGTAGGCGAAGGCGAGCACCCGCAGCCCGCGCTCCCCCATCTCGGCGTTCGCGGCCTCGATGCCGTCGCGGGCCCCGGTCATCGGCACGGGCTCGTCGCGCAGCGGGCCGCCCGCGCTGGTGCAGCGGGCCAGTACGACGTCCGGCCCACCCTTGACCAGCTCGATGACCCGCTCCACGCCCTCGACCTGCACCCGGTGGAAGGTCGCCATGAACTTGTAGTCGGAGTCGAACGGCACCTCGGCCTGCCGCGGGTAGGCGCGCCGGGTCTCCTCGGCGCTGACGCCGAGCTTGGCGGCGAGGACCACGAGCGCCGCCTCGGTCGGGTCGCCGATCACCGTGCCGTCGTCACCGACGGTCGCGTCGCTGTCGAGGACCAGGCCCAGCGCCAGCCGGGTGAAGTCCGGGACCGGGGCGCCGGCGACGGAGAGCACGGCGCCGGTCTTGCGGTAGCCCTCGCCCTGCACCTCGAACCACGACCCGTTGGTGTAGATCGTGGAGACCATCATCTCGTTGAGCGTGAGCGTGCCGGTCTTGTCGGTGTTGATCGCGCTGGTCGCGCCGAGCGTCTCCACGTCGGTCAGGTTCTTGACCACCGCCTTCGACTCGGCCAGCTGCTTGGCGCCCATCGACAGCAGGCCGGAGACGAAGGCCGGCAGTCCGGTCGGGATCGCGGAGATCGCCATCGCCGTGCCGAGCAGCAGCAGCTCCTTGGCGTCGGTGCCGCGGGCGAAGCCGACCACGACGATCAGCGCGACGGCGCCCCAGGCGACGATCCCGAGCACCTTGGTCAGGCTGTCCAGCTCCCTCTGCAACGGGGAGCGGCTGCGGGTGACCTTGGTCAGCATCGAGGCGATCTGACCCATCTGGGTGCCCATCCCGGTCTCGGTCACCACGACCGTGGCCGTGCCGCGGGTCACCGAGGTGTTCTGGAAGAGCATGTTCGAGCGGTCCCCCAGCGGCACGTCGCCCGACGGCAGCACCGCGGCCCCCTTGGCGACCGGGGCGCTCTCCCCGGTGAGCGCGGCCTCCTGCGCCTCCACCGTCGCCGAGCGCACGATCCGCCCGTCGGCCGGGACGATGTCGCCCGCCTCGAGCTGCAGCACGTCGCCGGGCACCAGGTCGTGCGCCGGCACCAGCACCACCTCGCCGCCGCGCACCACCCGCGCCTGCGGCACCTGCATGGTGGACAGCGCGTCGACGCTCTCCCGCGCCTTCAGCTCCTGCCGCGAGCCGAGGAAGACGTTCAGCGCCACGAGCAGGCCGACGACGATCCCCGTCGACACCTCGCCGATGAGGAGGCTGACCACCGCGACCGCGACGAGCATCAGGTTCATCGGGTCGCGCAGCTGGACCGCCGCGACCGCCCACACCGACGGCGGCTGCTCGCTGGTGATCTCGTTGGGGCCGTACCGCGCCAGCCGGTCCGCGACCTCCGCGGGCGCCAGGCCGCCCGCCACGTCGGTCCCCAGTGCGTCGGCGACCTCCGCGGTGTCCTGCGCGTACCAGGGCTCCCCCGGTGAGCCGGTCGTCGTGGCCGCCGTGGTCGGGTCGTCGCTCATGCCGAGTCCTTCGTCGTCCGTCGGATCGCGAATCGTTGACATGCCGAAGGTAGTGCCGAATATCGTCGGGGTGCAGTCATGCGGGGCACCAGGAGGCGATCGCGATGACCGACGGCGGCCCGCAGGCCCACCCCAGCGCTCCTGCGGTGGTGCCCCGCTGGGAGTGGCGCACCTTCGCCGACCCCGCGGGCGCGGCCGCGCTGCGCGAGGCGTCCCTCGCCGTCGTACCCGGCTTCGAGGTGCACGAGAGCGACGAGGTCTACCTGCTCTCCCTGCACGGCGACGGCTCGGTGAAGGTCCGCGACGCGCTGATGGACACCAAGATCCAGCAGCACCTCGACGGCGGCGGGCTGCAGCAGTGGCGACCGACGATGAAGGCCGCCTTCCCGCTCGACGCCGAGGCGCTGGGGACGATGTTCGCCGCGCTGGACGTGCCCACGCCGCCGCTGTCCCGGGACGCCTACGCCGAGGACCAGGTGGAGGCCGAGCTGATCGGTCCCCGGGACGACCTGCGGCTGGCCCGGGTGCACAAGCTCCGCCGGCGTACGACGCTCGACGGGTGCCTGGTCGAGGTGACCGACCTGACGGTCGGCACCGGCCCGGACGGACGGACGACGACGACCGTCGCCATCGAGTCCGCGGACCCCGCCCTGGTCACCGCGGCGGTACGGCGCCTGGGGCTCGCCGAGCGCCACAACACCTGCGTCGCGCGCGGGCTGCGGGCGCTGCTCGGCTGGTCCCCCGACCGCTGCGCGGTCATCGACGTCGGCACCAACTCGGTCAAGCTCGTCCTCGCAGAGCGCCGCGACGGGGGCCTCCGCACGCTGGTCGACCGGGCCGTCGTGGCGCGGCTCGGCGAGGGGCTGGCGGAGACCGGGGAGCTGATCGCCCCGGCCATGGAGCGCGCGGCGGCGGCCATCGAGGAGATGGCGACCGAGGCGCGCGCCGGCGGCCCGGCGGAGATCGTCGCGGTCGGCACCGCGGGGCTGCGGATGGCGCCGAACCGGGACGCGTTCGTGGACGCCGTCTTCACCCGGTGCGGGGTCGCGGTGGAGGTGATCTCGGGGAAGGAGGAGGCGCGGCTGGCCTACGTGGCGGCGGTCTCGACCCTCGACGTGACCGGGGAGCGGCTGCTGGTCTTCGACTCCGGCGGCGGCAGCAGCCAGTTCACGTTCGGCTCGCCGACCTCCCCCGGGGAGCAGTTCAGCGTCGACGTGGGCGCGGTCCGGTTCACCGAGCGCTACGGGCTGGACGGCCCGGTCGAGGAGGACGTGCTCGCCGACGCGCTCGCCGGGATCGCGGCCGACCTGCAGCGGCTGACGGGGCGGGAGCGCCCCGACGCGGTCATCGCGATCGGCGGCACCTCGACCAACCTCGCGGCGGTCCGGCACGGGCTGGCCGACTACGACCCCGACGTCGTGCACGGCACCGTGCTGGACCTGGCCGAGATCGACCGCCAGATCGACCTGTACCGCTCGCGCTCCGCCGAGCAGCGGCGCGCGATCCCGGGGCTGCAGCCGGCGCGGGCCGAGGTGATCCTCGCCGGCGCCTGCATCGTCCGGACCATCCTGACGCTGAGCGACCAGGACGCGGCGACCGTCAGCGACCGGGGCCTGCGCCACGGCGTGCTGGCGGAGCGGTTCGGCTCGCCCGCGACACCCTAGGAGGCCACTAGCGGCCGGCGAAGTAGGCCAGCGCGGTCCGGGTCTTCGTCTGCTGGGGCGCGTCGAGGTCGACGCCGTGCGCCAGCAGGTACTCCTTGGTCTCGGCCGTCACCGCGAACGCGTCGCCGGGGGCGCACTTGGTGGAGAGCTCCAGGATCTCGCCGCCGTCCGGGTAGAACCACAGCTCGGCCACCAGCGGCCGCGGGTAGCCCTCGGGCTCGAACTTGAGCTTGAGGATGTTGATCGGGCCCAGCGCCGCGAGGTCGTCGAGGCCCAGGCCGTCGGGCGCGTGCTCCTCGTACAGCGCGCGCTGGTGCTTCGTGAAGAGCTTGTGCACCGGCTTCTCGCCCGCGAAGACCTTGCGCAGCAGGTCGTCCTCGACCTTCGCCTTCATCCGGCCGGAGCAGACGAAGCCGCCGGGCAGCGCGTCGACCTCGACGCCGAACCCGGCGGCGTGGCGGAGCTTGCCCGCGAGGTGCGCCGGGTCCACCGGCCGGAGCTTGACCACGCTGTCGCCGGCCCGGTGCTGGATCCGCCGCGCACGGACCACGACGCCCGCCTTGTTCAGCCGGAGGTCGGGGGTGTCGAAGAAGACCACCTGCCGGATCTCCGCGTCCATCACGTCCATCCCCAGGTGCTCGGCGGTCGAGCGCCGTTCGGTCGACGGGACGGTCACCTTCAGCTCGACCGAGTCCGACCCCTCCAGCAGCGTCAACAGCTCGGCGAGCTGCTCGCGCGTGAGCGCCGGCGCGATCTCCTCCATCTCCGCCGTGACGACCGGGCCCGTCGTGCTCGTGACCATCGGAGCCACCCCTCTCATCGACCCCTCCAGTCTCCTCCTCGGAGAGTCGGCGCGGAACCTCCGTGGACGGCCGATCCGGTTCGGTCGCCGCTCAGTGCAGCGCGGCCTTGAGCGCCGCCGCGACCAGCCCGAGGCCGCACCCCGCGGCCCCGCACACGATGCTGTCCCGCACCCCGAGCCCACCGCGCCGCCCGGCGAGGTAGCTGTAGAGCGCGAGCAGCGCGACCGTGGCCCACAGCGCGATCCACGCGGCGGTCACGTCCTCGACCCCGAGCGCCCGCGCGAGCAGCAGGATCACCAGCGGGACCAGGGAGGCAGCCGCCACCGTCCACGTGTGGGCCGCCGCGGCACGGAGCGCGTGCACCGGGTGCAGCCGCTGGTGGACAGCGGCGCCGATCGCCGCGGCGTGCAGGTGGGCGAGCCAGTACACCAGCGTGGTGCCGACGATGGCGACGGCCAACTGGAGGGTCGAGTGCACGTGCCCGGCCGTGGCGGCGATGACGGCGGCGGAGACCACCGTGCCCGTCATCAGCCCCTCACCCCCGCGCAGCAGGCCCCACCGGTCGGCCTCCGGTTCCACTTCGGCGGTCATCGGGTCACCTCTCCTCCCGCGGACGGGACGCCGGGCAGTCACGAGGGCGGCCGCCGCTCCGATCATGCGCCAGCGGGGAGCACGCTGTCAGCCCGCGCGGCGCGCGGACCCGGTCGTTGCCGCGGGCTCCGGGCGTCGCTACGTTGCGTCCGGCCGTCGCAGAGCGCGTCGGCGGCGTGCCGACAGGACGAGGCGATGAACGACACCACACCCTCCGACCCCAGCGACTCCCCCGACGCCGCCACCCGGTGGCGGTGGGCGACGCTGGCGACGGCGGCCGTCGGGCTGCTGGTCGTGGCGTGGGCCTGCCTGACCGGGTGGGGCGGCGTGGTGCACGGCCATCCGGCGTACGCCGTGCTGCTCGGCCTGACCGCCGCCGGCTGCCTCCTGGTCGCCTGGCGCGCGCGGCGCCCGCTCCCCCGCCGGCGCGGCTGGCGGCGCGCGATCGGCGTCGTGCTGCTGGTCGGCGGCGTCGCCTGGATCGCCGCCGTCGCGTGGCTGCGGCCGCTGAGCGCCGTCGAGCCCGCGCTCGCCGCCATGGCGTCGGACGAGGACGTCGAGGTCACCGAGTCCGCGACGCGGATCGAGCTCGCCCCGACGGGCGACGCCAGCGCCACCGGGGTCTTCTTCCAGCCCGGCGCGAAGGTCGACCCGCGCGCGTACGCCGCGGTGCTCCGCCCGCTCGCCGAGGCCGGCCACCCCGTCGTCATCACCAAGCCCCCGGTGGGCATCGCCTTCTTCTCGGTCGGCGCGTTCGACGCCGCCCGGGACGACTACCCCGACGTCGACCGGTGGGTGGTCGGCGGCCACTCCCTCGGCGGCGTCGTCGCCGCGATCGAGGCCGACGACGCCGACGGGGACGCGACCGCACCGGCCGTCGGGCTGCTGCTCTACGCCTCCTACCCCGCCGAGGACCTCAGCGACTCCCTGACCGCCGCGGTCGCGTCGATCTCCGGCTCCCGCGACGGCCTCTCCACCCCGGAGCGGGTCGAGGAGTCGCGCGCCGACCTGCCCGCCGACGCGGAGTTCACCGTCGTCGAGGGCGCGGTGCACGCGTTCTTCGGCGACTACGGCGCCCAGTCCGGCGACGGCACGCCGACGATCAGCCGCGACGTGGCCCGCCACCAGATCTCGGAGGCGAGCGTGGCGTTCGTGGAGGGGCTCACCGCGCGCTGACCCGGGCGATCAGCCGCCCGAGCCGCTGCCGGAGGGCGTCGCCGGCGACTGCGACACCTCCACCTGACCGCACTCGTCGAGCAGCGGCCGGGTCTCGTTGTCGATGTCCTCGAGCCGGTCCAGCAGGTCGACGATCCGGTCCGGCCGGAAGCTCTCCACGGAGTCGGTGCCCTCGCGGATCAGCGAGAGCGCCTCGCGCAGGTTCTGCGCTGCCTGCTCGCAGGCGCCGGGCACCGTCACCACCGTCGCCCCCGTCGACGGCGTCGCCTGCTCGGTCGCCGTCGGCGGCACCTCGTCGGCGGCGTCGGGGGGCTCGTCGCCGCCCGACGCGGCCGCGACCAGCAGCCCGCCGAGGACCACCCCCACCAGGAACGTCGCCGCCGGGACCAGCCGTCCGGGCCACGGGTTGGGCCGTGGGACCACGCGCCCGGGGGCGTGCTCCGGGTCCGTGGGGGGCTCTTCGTGCTCGCTCATGTCGATCACCTCTGGGTTAGAGCGTGCCCATTCGGGTAGGGGTCACACCGAGACCGGAGGGACGATCGATGCGTCGGACCATGGGAGCCGCGGACAGCCGCACCGTGCACACCTGGGACGGGTTGGTGCTGTTCTGGGTGGCGCTGTGGATCGTCGTGGGCGCCTGGACCGGCGTGACGCTGTGGCAGGCCGCCGACACCGGCGACACGATCTCCCGCTCCGGCCGCTCGATCAGCGCGGCCGGCGAGGCCCTCACCAGCCTCGGCGACGTGCCGCTGGTGGGCGACCGCACCGGCGAGCTCGGCGGCCAGATCGAGCAGAACGGCACCGAGATCACCGCGCGCGGCCAGGACGTCAAGGGCCAGCTCCGCCAGCTGGCGCTGCTGCTGGGGATCTCGATCACCGTCATCCCGATCGCCTCGGTCGCCGGGTTCTACCTGCCGGCCCGCCTCGGCCGCCACCGCGAGGTGGCGAGCGTGCGCCGCGCGCTGGAGAGCAGCGGGCTGGACGACGCGCTCGAGGGCTACCTGGCGGCCCGTGCGGTCGGCAACCTCACGTACGACGTCGCCGGCCCCCTCGTGCCGACCGGCCGCATCGACGACGCGGCCCGGCGCCGCCTGGCCGCCGCGGAGCTCGCGCGGCTGGGCATCGCGGTGCGGTGACCGGGGGCTCGCCCGCTCCGGGCGCCGGTGCGGCGCCCCACGGTCGCGAGCGCCCGGTCGCCCAGGCCTTCGCCCGGTCCGTGGTCCGCGCACGGTGGGCGATCCTCGCGCTCTGGGCCTGCGCCCTGGTCGGCCTCTCGGTCGCCCCCGGCGCGGACGCCCCGGGCGGCAGCGGGCTGCGCGGCGTGCTCTCCGCGGACACCCCCGCGGTGCGCACCGAGCTGCGGTCGGTCGAGATCTTCGGGTTCCCGCTCAGCTCCCGCACCGTGGTGGTGCAGCGCGACCCGGCCGGGCTGTCGGCGTACGCGCAGGCGCGCACGGTGGTGCGCGCGGCCGCCGTCGACCGGGGCAAGGCGGGCGACGTGACGCCGATCCGCGGCGCGCTGCCGCTGACCAACACCCGCGGGCTGTTCCCGGGCGCGCAGGAGTCGGGCACGACCGCCCTGACCTACCTGCTCTTCGGACCGCGCACGTCGCTCGGCTCCCGCACCCGCGCCGCACACCGGTACGCCGACCGGTTCTTCACCGAGCGCGACCACGTCGTCGGGGTGACCGGGTCGGCGCCGGCCCGCATCGCCCAGGGCCGGATCATCCGGCAGTCGCTGCCGACCGTCGAGCTCGCCACGCTGCTGGCGATCGCGCTCATCGTGGCCGTCAGCTTCCGCTCGCTGGTCGCCCCGCTGGTCACCGCGGCCACGGCGGCCACCGCCTACGTGGTCACGCTCCAGGTCTCCGGCTACGTCTCGGCGCTGCTTGACCTGCCGAGCCCCGACGAGCTGGAACCGGTCGTCGTCGCGCTGCTCCTGGGGGTGGTCACCGACTACGTCGTCTTCTTCTGCTCGGCGCTGCGGGACCTCGGCCCGGGGCGGGCCTCGGCGGGCCGCGACATCGCCGCCCGCGCGATCACCCGCTCGGCGCCGATCGTGGCGGTCGCCGGCCTCGCGGTCGCGGCGGGGACCGCCGCGCTGGTCGCCGCCGAGTCGCCGTTCTTCCGCACCCTGGGCCCCGCGCTGGCGCTGACCGTGGTGGTCGGCCTGCTGGTCGCGATCACCCTGGTCCCGGCCCTGCTCGCCGTGCTCGGCGACCGGATCTTCTGGCCCGGGCGCCGCGCGGTGGGGCGGCGCCCGGCCTCGTCGACCTGGTCCGCGCGGTGGGCCCGCCTGGTGCGGGTACGCCGGCCGCGCTGGCCGCGCCGCGCCGTCGAGTCGATCGCGGGCAGCCGCCGCGTCGCCGGGGCCGTGCTGGGCGCCTGCGTGGCGGTGCTGCTGTTCGCGTCGGCGCCGCTGCTCCGCCTCGACCTGGGCGTCTCCTTCGTCGACACCCTGCCCGACCGGGAGCCCGTGCGGGAGGCCGCGGCGGCCGCGCAGGCCGGCTTCGCGGAGGGGATCCTCTCCCCCACGGTGGTGCTGGTCGAGGGTGGCGGGATCGGCGAGCGGCGCACGGAGCTGGCGCGGCTGGGGCGGGCGCTCGAGCGGCAGCCGGGGGTGGCCGGCGTGCTCGGCCCGGGCGCCCTGCCCGTCCGGGCGGCGGCCGGGGTGCTGGTCGCCCGCGACGGCGACGCCGCCCGCTACCTGGTCGTCCTCGACACCGACCCGGGCAGCGCGGACGCGGTGGCGGACATCGACCGGCTCAGCGACCGGCTGCCCGGCCTGGTGAGCCGCGCCGGGCTGCCCGGGGCCACGGCCGCGCTCGGCGGCGACACGGCCACGGCGTCGTACCTGGTCCACCAGACGCAGGACGACCTGCTGCGGATCGCGCTGGCCGCGGTGGTGGCGAACCTGGTGATGCTGCTGGTCTTCCTCCGCTCGGTGCTCGCCTCCGTGCTGCTGCTCGGCACCTCGCTGCTGGCGCTGGGCGCGACCCTGACCATCACCGGCGCCGTGTTCGACCTGCTCGCGCCGGGCCAGGGCCTGACGTTCTACGTGCCGTTCGCGGCCGCCGTGCTGCTGCTCGCCTTCGGCTCCGACTACAACATCTTCACGGTCGGCCACGTCTGGGACGCCGCCCACGGCCGCACGGTCCGGCAGGCGCTGCTCAGCGCGCTGCCCTCGGCGCTGAGCGCGGTCGCGGTGGCCGGGCTCGCGCTCGGGACCAGCTTCGGGCTGCTCGGGCTGGTCCCGCTGCTCCCGTTCCGGCAGCTGGCCTTCGCGGTCGCGCTCGGGATCACCCTCGACGTGTTCGTGGTGCGGCTGCTGATGGTGCCCGCGCTGCTCACGCTGCTGGGCCCGGCGGCCGCGTGGCCGAGCCGCCGGTTCCGGACCGGGCGGCGGCCCGGGACCGGAGCTCCTAGAACGGGTACTCGGGCAACGAGCCCCGCATCGTGACCCACTGCGTGTCGGTGAAGGCGTCGAGGTTCGCGGCCGCGCCGCCGAGGCGTCCGCCGGTGCCGGACTCCTTGACGCCGCCGAACGGCACCGTCGCCTCGTCGTTGATGGTCTGGTCGTTGATGTGCACCAGGCCCGACGGGATCCGCTCGGCGATCTCCAGGCCCCGCATCGGGTTGCTGGTGAGGATGCCGAGCGAGAGCCCGTAGGGCGTCTCGCTCGCCAGCCGGATCGCGTCGTCGACCCCGTCGATCCGCACCACCGGCGCCACCGGGCCGAAGACCTCCTCGGCGTACGCGGTCGAGCCCAGCGGGACGCCGTCGAGCACGGTCGGCCGGTAGAAGAGGCCCTCGTAGGTGCCACCCGCCGCCAGCCGGGCGCCCTCCTCGACGGAGGCGGTGACCATGCCGTGGATGCGGTCGCGCTGCCCGGCGTCGATGACCGGCCCGAGCGCGACCTCCCCGGTCGCGGGGTCGCCGACCGGGAGGTGGGCCGCCCGCTCGGCCAGCGAGGCGACGTAGGCGTCCGCGACGCCCGACTGGACCAGGTGGCGCCCCGTCGTCATGCAGACCTGCCCCTGGTGGGCGAACGAGCCCCACGCCCCCACCGACGACGCGACCTCCGGGTCGACGTCGTCGAGCACGAGCAGCGCCGAGTTCCCGCCCAGCTCGAGGTGCACCCGCTTGAGGTGCTGGGCCGCGAGGGCGGCGACGGCGCGCCCGCCGCGGGTCGACCCGGTGAAGGCGACGACCCGCACCGCCGGCTCGGTCACGAGCGCCTCACCGGTCTCCACGCCACCGGGGAGCACGTGGAGCAGGCCGTCGGGCAGGCCCGCCGCCGCGAACAGCTCGGCGAAGAGGACGCCGCCGGTCACCGAGGTGCGCGGGTCCGGCTTGAGCAGCACGGCGTTGCCGAGGGCGAGGGCGGGCGCCACCGCGCGGATCCCGAGGATGGTGGGCACGTTGAAGGGCGAGATCACGCCGACGACCCCGACCGGGAGGCGGCGGGACATGCTGAGCCGCGGGAGGGACGAGCGCAGCAGCTCGCCGTACGGGGCCGAGGCGAGGGCCGCGGCCTCGTAGCACTCCTCGGCCGACGTCACGATCTGGAACTCGCCGAAGGGGGCGATGGCCCCGGTCTCGCGCATCAGCCACCCGATGATCTCCTCGGAGTGCTGGTGCCACAGGTCGCCGGCGCGACGCAGCACGGCGGCGCGCTCGGTGTACGGCGTCGCGGCCCACGCGCGCTGGGCGTCGACCGCGCGGGCGGCCGCGGCGGCGACGTCCGGGGCACTCGCGGCCCCGACCTCGGCCAACCGCTCGCCGGTCGAGGGCGAGTCGACCGGCAGCACGCCGCCGGTGCCGTCGACCCACCCCGACGAGTAGATCCTGCCGTGCCAGGCGCTCGCTTCGAGCAGGGACATGGTGACACCTCCGAGGTGGGGCCGGCCCGGGCCGGCGACGACGTACGTGGGCTGGGACGGGGCTGTGACCGCGGCGTCGCAGACCGGGACCACTCACCGGGATGCGGGGCTTGCCGCGGCGGAAACTGCGGTCCGACGATGCCGGGGACGGCGGCCGACCACCCACCTGGCAGGGAGGACCCATGACAGGTCGACTCGAAGGACGGCGCTGCCTGGTCACCGGGGCCGCCGGCGGCCTGGGCCGGACCTTCTGCTCCGCGCTGGCGGCCGAGGGGGCCCGGGTGGCCGGCCTGGACCTGGCCGACCTCGGCGGGACCGGCGACGCGGTGGCGGCGGCGGGCGGCCGCCTGACCGCCGTCCGCGCCGACGTCACCGACCCGGAGCAGGTCCAGGACGCCGTGGACAGCGCGGCGGCCGGGTTGGGCGGCCTGGACACGGTGGTGAACAACGCCGGCGTCTATCCGCTCGTCCCGTTCGAGGCGACGGACTTCGCGCAGTGGCGCCGGATCATGGCCGTCAACCTCGACGGCCTGTTCCTGGTGACGCGGGCGGCCCTGCCGCACCTGCGGCGCGCGCCGTTCGGCCGGATCGTCAACGTCGCCAGCGCGGTGGTGTGGCTCGGCCCGCCCGGGATGGTGGCCTACACGGCGTCCAAGTCCGGCATGGTGGGCTTCACCCGGGCGCTCGCCAGCGAGCTCGGCCCCGAGGGCATCACGGTCAACGCCATGACCCCGGGGATGATCGCCACCGAGACCGCGGTGGCGACGGGCGTGACCCGCGACCTGGACCGGGTCGTGGGCGGGCAGGCCGTGCCCCGCGCCGAGCGGCCCGAGGACCTCGTCTCGACGTTGCTGTTCCTCGTCGACGAGGGCAGCTCCTTCGTCACCGGCAGCGCGGTCAACGTCGACGGCGGCTTCGCGAAGCACTGAGTGGTACCGGGCGGGGTGGCTCCGGGCGGGGCGCTTCGGGGCGGACCGGGTCATCGCTCGTCCTCGGCGAGCGGCGCGACCGCCAGGTCCACCAGCAGCGGCGCGGAGAGCCGGTCGGCCTCGGCCACGACCGCGGCCAGGTCGGCGGCGGCGGTGACCCGCGTCGCGGTGACACCGAGGCCGGTCGCTAGGGAGGCCCAGTCCAGCCGCGGCTCGGCCAGGTCCATGCCGAGGAACGTGCGGCTCCGCGCGGCGGCGCCGCCGTGGGCGAGGGTGGTCTGCTTGAGCGTGCGGTACTCGCCGTTGTTCGCGACGACCACGAGCACCGGCGTGCGCTGGTGGGCCGCCGTCCACAGCCCGTGCATCCCGAAGGTGGCGCACCCGTCGCCGACGACCGCGACGACCGGCAGGTCGGGACGACCGAGCCGGGCGCCGACGGCCGCGCCGATCCCCCAGCCGAGCCCGCCGCCGATGGTGTGCAGGTAGTGCCCGGGCCGATCGATCCGCAGCGCGCGACGCAGGGGCAGCCCGAGCGTGATCGCCTCCTCGACGACCACGGCCTGCTCCGGCAGCGCCGAGGCGATGACGTGCGCCGCCGCGGTCGGCGAGAGCGGCTCGTGGCTCGCCGCGGCGGCGCCCGCCTCGGCGGCGGCGGACCGTCGTCGCGACCGAGGCGGCCAGCTCGCCGACCGCGTTCGCGATGCTGCCGACCCTGCTGGTCCTCGGCCTGGTGGCGGCGTCCGCGTCGCTGGTCACCCGCCTGGT
>NZ_JBEGDJ010000062.1:0-24984 GCF_040191335.1 Nocardioides sp. YIM 152588
GTCTACCGCGAGACCGTCGCCGACCGGACGCCGGCCGACCCGTGCTTCCTCGCGGTCTCCTTCCGGCTGCGCGGCGTGCGGGGGCGCCGGGGGCACGCCGCGTTCCGCGCGAGCGCCCGGTTGGCGGTCCGCACCTTGGCGGCCGGCACCACCCGGCCGTCGTCGATGGTGAGCAGCGGCTTGACCGCCAGCGCGCCGCCGAGCAGCGCGGCGGTGCCGCCCACCCGACCGCCGCGGCGCAGGTACTCCAGGCTGTCGACGTACAGGAGGGTGGTGGTGGCCGCCGCGCGCTCCCCCGCCGCCGTCACGGCGTCGTCCAGGGACCCACCCGCGGCGATGGTCGCGGCGGCCTCCTCGACGGCGAAGCCGGTGGCCGGGCCGATCTGGCGGGCGTCGAGGCAGCGCACCTCGACCGGCGCGTCGCGGGCGGCGAGGGTCGCCGACTCGAAGGTCCCGGAGACCTCGGCCGAGACGGGCAGCACCAGGATCCCGGAGGCGCCGGCCTCCGCCAGCCGCCGGTAGGCGTCGGCGAAGACCGCGGGCGCAGCGCGGGAGGTGGTCACCGGCCGCTTGTCCCGCAGCGCGGCCGCGATCCGCTCCGGGGTCGCCTCCGGCGAGCCCTCCTCGAAGCAGTCGTCGCCGATCACCACCTGTAGCGGCACCACCGTCACGCCGAGCTCGGCCGCGCGCGCGGCGCCGAGCTCGGCGGTGGAGTCGGTGACCAGCGCGATCGGCATGCCGCGAAGGCTAGGGCATCGCCGCGTCGGCCACCGCCGCCCGACGGCACCGGGCCGGCCGGGACCCGCCTCGGCCCGGACTCAGACGACGATGTTGACCAGCTTCGGCGCCCGCACGATGACCTTGCGCACGGCGCGGCCGTCGATCGCCCGGACCACGGCCTCGTCGGCCAGCGCGGCGGCCTCCAGGTCGTCGGCGGCGATGTCGGGGGCCACCTCCAGGCGCGCCTTCACCTTGCCCTGGATCTGGACGACGGCGGTCACCGAGTCCTCGACCAGCAGCGCCGGGTCGACGGTCGGCCAGGCGGCGCGGGCGACGGTCGGGGCGTGGCCCAGCCGCTCCCACATCTCCTCGGCCGTGTAGGGCGCCACCATCGACAGCAGGATCGCGACGGCCTCGGCGGCCTCGCGGATGGCGGGGTCGGCCGGGCCGCAGCCGGAGTCGATCGCCTTGCGCGTCGCGTTGACCAGCTCCATGACGCGGGCGACGACGACGTTGAAGCGGTAGGACTCCACCAGCTTCTCCGCGTCGGCGACCGTGCGGGCGGTGACCTTGCGCAGCGCCAGGTCACCGGCGGTGACGTCGGCCCCCGGCTCGGAGGTCACGTCGCCGGCCAGGCGCCAGGCGCGCTGCAGGAACTTCGCCGACCCGGCCGGCGAGACGTCGGCCCAGTCGATGTTGTCCTCGGGCGGGCTGGCGAACACCAGCGTGAGGCGCACCGCGTCCACGCCGAACTCGGCCAGCTGCTCGCCCAGGTTGACGCCGTTGCCCAGCGACTTGCTCATCTTGCGGCCGTTGTTGATGACCTTGCCCTGGCTCAGGTACGCCGAGAACGGCTCGTCCCAGGTGATCATCCCGGCGTCGCGCAGCGCCTTGGTGAAGAACCGCGCGTACAGCAGGTGCAGCACCGCGTGCTCGTCGCCGCCGATGTACAGGTCGATGGGGCCCCACGCGTTGGCCAGCGCGGAGTCGAACGCCTGGGTGTCGTCGTTCGGGGACAGGTACCGGAAGAAGTACCAGGACGAGTCCACGAAGGTGTCCATGGTGTCGGTGTCCCGGGTGGCCGGGCCGCCGCACGTCGGGCAGGTGACGTTGACCCACTCGGTCGCGGCGCCCAGCGGCGAGGTGCCCTTCGGCTTCAGGTCGGCGCCGCGCAGCTCCGGCAGCTCGACCGGCAGCTGGTCCTCGGGCACCGGGACCTCGCCGTCGACCGGGCAGTGGATGATCGGGATCGGGGCGCCCCAGTACCGCTGGCGCGACAGCAGCCAGTCGCGCAGCCGGAAGTTCACCGTGCCGGTGCCGTGCTCGCCGGCCTCCAGCAGCTCGATCGCGGCGTGGATCCCCTCGACCTTGTCGGTCCTCCCGTCCAGCGGGCCGGAGTTGACGTAGGTGCCGTTGCCGGCGGTGGCGACGCCGGAGACCGCCGGGTCCTCCTCGCCGGTGTCGACGACCATCCGCACCGGCAGGTCCATCGCCCGGGCGAAGTCCAGGTCGCGCTGGTCGTGGGCGGGCACCGCCATGATCGCGCCGGTGCCGTAGTCGGCCAGCACGTAGTCCGACGCCCAGACCGGGATCCGCTCGCCGTTGATCGGGTTGGTCGCGTGCACGCCCAGGAAGACGCCGCTCTTCGGCCGGTCGGTGGCCAGGCGGTCGATGTCGGACGCCTTGCGGACCTCGTCCTGGTAGGCGTGCAGCGCGGGACGCTGCTCGTCGCTGACCAGCTTCTCCGCGATCTTGGCGTCCGCGGCGACCACCATGAACGTCGCGCCCCACAGCGTGTCGGGGCGGGTGGTGAAGACGGTGATCGGCTCGTGGCCCTCGACGTCGAAGGTGACGTGGGCGCCCTCGGAGCGGCCGATCCAGTTGCGCTGGGCGTTGACGACCTTGCCGATCCAGTCGTCCTGCAGGTCGTCCAGGCAGTCGTACAGCTCCTGGGCGTAGGCGGTGGTGCGGAAGTACCACTGGGTCAGCTCGCGCTTGGTGACCTCCGCGCCGCAGCGCTCGCAGGTGCCGTCGGCCAGCACCTGCTCGTTGGCCAGCACGGTCTGGTCCTTCGGGCACCAGTTGACCGGGCTGTTCTTGCGGTAGGCCAGGCCCTGCTCGCGCAGCTTCAGGAACAGCCACTGCGTCCAGCGGTAGTACTCCGGGTCGGAGGTGTGCAGCCGGCGCGACCAGTCGAAGCTGACGCCGTACCGCTTCATCGACGCGAACTGGGTGTCGATGTTGCCGTAGGTGTAGGTCGCCGGGTGCGTGTCGTTGCGGATCGCGGCGTTCTCGGCGGGCAGGCCGAACGAGTCCCAGCCCATCGGGTTCAGTACCTCGAAGCCGCGCAGGCGCCAGTACCGCGAGATCACGTCGTGGATCGCGAACACCTCGGCGTGACCCATGTGCAGGTCGCCGCTCGGGTACGGGAACATCGTCAGCGCGTACTTCTTCAGGCGCTCCCCCGACAGCACGGCGGCGTCGTCGGCCTTGAACGGGTCGATCTCGTCCCAGACCGGGAGCCACTTCTCCTCCACCGCCAGGGCGTCGTACGACGCGGGGCCGGTCTCGCCGGACTCGCTGGTGGGGATCTGGTCGGTCTGCTCGCGCATGTGGGTCTCTCTCGTGCTCCGCTGGTGGTCCGGACATGCAAAAGCCCCTCGCGCTGCAAGGGGCGGCCGCGTCGTTCGTGAAGGTCAGGGAACGACGCGGCTAGATAAGGAGGAGTGTCCGGATGGTCACGCCCCCAGGGTACCGCCTCAACCCCGTAGCCTCTCCCCCCATGACCCTCCCCGACATGTTCCGACTGGACGGCAAGGTCGCCGTCGTCACCGGCGCCTCCTCCGGCCTCGGTGTCTCCTTCGCCCGCGCGCTGGCCGAGGCCGGCGCCGACGTCGCCCTCGGCGCCCGCCGCGTCGACCGCCTGGCCGAGACCGAGAAGCTGGTCACCGACGCCGGCCGCCGCGCCATCTCGGTGGGCACCGACGTGGCCGACCCCGACTCCTGCACCGCGCTGGTCACGGCCGCGATGGAGGCGTTCGGCCGCGTCGACATCCTGGTCAACAACGCGGGCATCGGCACCGCCGTACCGGCGACGCGCGAGACCCCCGACCAGTTCCGCCAGGTGATCGACGTCAACCTCAACGGCTGCTACTGGATGGCCCAGGCGTGCGGCCGGGTGATGCAGCCCGGCTCCAGCATCATCAACATCTCCTCGGTGCTCGGCATCACCACCGCCGGGCTCCCCCAGGCCGCGTACGCCGCCTCCAAGGCCGGCCTGAACGGGATGACCCGCGACCTGGCCCAGCAGTGGACCGGCCGCAAGGGGATCCGGGTGAACTCGATCGCGCCCGGCTTCTTCGTCTCCGAGATGACCGACGGGTACCCGCCGGGCTACCTCGAGCAGCAGCAGGCGCGGATCCCGATGGGGCGCAAGGGCGACCCGGCGGAGCTCGCCGCGACCGTGGTGTTCCTGGCGTCCGATGCGGCGGGGTACATCACCGGGCAGACGCTGCCCGTGGATGGTGGGATGACGATCACCTGAGTGGTGCATGAATCACCGGTCGGCCGGTGATTCGGTTGCTTGACAGGCAGTGCAACGCCCGTCAAGCAACCGAAGTGCCCGTCAGGTGTGGCGCGTGATGAGCCTGAGGCACACGACCCGCACCCGCCCTGGCACCCGCCGGCCCGCCGGCCCACCCACCGCCAGCACGTACGGCGAGGCCCCGGACGCCCCCAGGCGCCCGGGGCCTCGCCCGTCCTCGACGCAGCCGCGTCAGCCCAGCCCGCGTCAGCCCAGCTTGTACGCCACGCAGACCGACGGCCGCGGGAAGTCGTTGCTGTGCGGCCACGTGCTCGCCGGCTCGTCGAAGGACGCGCCGGAGACCTCGCCCGGGTGCTGCGGGGCGAAGAAGAGCGACTTGTCGCCGTCGTACATCAGCGGGCCGCAGCACTCAGCGCCCCGGGGCACCGAGAGGAACTGCTTGACCTGGCCACGCTTCGCACCGGCCACCGGCACCCGGAACAGGCCGTCGTTGGCACCGAGCGCGTTGCCGTCGGTGGCGATCCACAGGTTGCCGAGGCTGTCGAAGGTGACGTTGTCGGGGCAGCTGATCGGGCTGACCGCGTCCTTCGGGAACCCGGCGAAGTAGGTCTCGGGGGCCTCCGGGTCGCCGCACACCAGGAACAGGTCCCAGGTGAACGTGTCGAGGTCGTGGTTCCCGCTCTTCGGGGTCATCTCCAGGATGTAGCCGTTGCGGTTGCCCGTCGCCTCGGTCAGCTCGCTGACCGGGCTGGAGCGCACCATCGAGGCGGTGATCGGGTTGGCCTCGTCCGGGTCGAACGCGGTGCCGCGGTTGGAGTTGTTGGTCAGCGCCGCGTAGACCTTGCCGTTGACCGGGTTGATCTCGACGTCCTCGGGCCGGTCCATCCGGGTCGGGGTGAGCAGGTCGGCGGCGTGCCGGGTGAAGATCAGCACCTCCTCGACCGTCATCCCGGGCACGTACGACGTGGTGTCGCTGCACAGCGGCAGCCACTCGCCGGTGCCGTCGTAGACGCCGTCCTCGGTGCCGTCGCCGGTGAGGCGGGCGACGTAGAGGGTGCCCTTGTCGAGCAGCTTCTTGTTGTGGGCGTGCGCCTTGCGGCCCTTGCCCCGCCAGAACCGCGCCGAGGAGACGAACTTGTAGAGGTAGTCGCCCCGCTCGTCGTCGCCCATGTAGACGACGGCGTGGCCGGACTTCGACAGCGTCACGTTGGCGCCCTCGTGCTTGAACCGGCCCAGCATCGTGTGCTTGACGGGGGTCGACGTCGGGTCCATCGGGTCGACCTCGACCACCCAGCCGAAGCGGTGCGGCTCGTTCGGCTGCTTCTCCAGGTCGAAGCGGTCGTCGACGGAGTACCACTTGCGCGGGTCGCCGGCGTTCTGGCCGATGCCGTAGCGGCTGTAGGAGGTGGTCAGCTCGGTGCCGTCCTCCAGGGTCGGCCCGGCGGGCAGCTCGCCCGGGGTGTTGAAGTACTGGTTGAAGTTCTCCTCGCCGGACAGGATCGTGCCCCACGGGGTGAGCCCGCCGGCGCAGTTGTTGAAGGTGCCCTTGACCTTCGTTCCGGTCGCGTCCGCGGTGGTCTTCAGCAGGTCGTGGCCGGCGGCGGGGCCGGTCAGCTCGAACGTGGTGTCGGCGTTGATCCGGCGGTTCTTGCGCGCCTTGGCCAGGTTGGTCTCGCGGTACCAGGAGCCGGGGACCCGGCCCTTCTTGATGGTGACCACCGAGAGGCCGTGGGTGTAGATGCCCAGCCAGGCGATCTCCTCGGGGCTGTAGGTGCCCGCGGGGTACATCAGCGTGATGTCGTCGTACTCGTGGTTGACGACCATCAGCGCGGTGTCGCGGCCCAGCGGCACGACGCCGACGTAGTCGTTGTTGTAGCCGAACTGCTTCTTGACGGCCTCGACCGTCAGCGCCCGCGGGTTGAAGGCCGGCGCGCCGGGGAGGACCGGGTCGCCCCAGCGGATGATCACGTTGTGGTCGAAGCGCTCCGGCAGCACCACCGCGTCCCGCCGGTTCGGGGGCACCGCGGTGAAGTCGGCGCGCGCCATCGCGCCACCGTGGGGCTTCGACGTGTGCGGGCGCTCGGCCACGTCGGCCGCGGCGGCGGCCACGGTGCCGGCGGTCCCGCTGAGCACCAGCGCGCCGCCGCCGATCGCGGCGCCGCGCAGCACCGAGCGGCGGCCCATCGCCTTGGTGATCTCCTCGGCCATCGTGGGGTGGTCGGTGGTGTTGGGGACCGGCATGTCGCAGGCGTTGCCGCAGCGGTAGAGGCAGGTCAGGTAGGAGCGGGAGCCGTGCCGGTGGCCCTCGCGCTCGTCGAGAGGGATCAGCGGGAGCGGGGCGCGGTGGTCGGGGTGCACAGTTGACATGGGCCGCAGCCAATCGGCGGCGGGTGAATCCGGGCACGCTCGCACGTGACCGCCGAATGAACCCGGGACCCCGGAATGGGGACGGCGGCCGGTCGACCCCCGCGGACGGCGCGTCGGCCGGGCATCATGCGTGCCGTGGAGCAGTCACCGCCCGGCCGACCGGGAGTCCCCGGATCCGCCCGCGAGGTCGCCGGCGTCTTCCTGCGCCTCGGCCTGGTCGCGTTCGGCGGCCCCGCCGCGCACGTCGCGCTGATGCGCGAGGAGCTGGTCCGGCGCCGCGCCTGGGTCGACGACCGACGGTTCCTGGACCTGGTCGCCGCGACCAACCTCATCCCCGGCCCCAACTCCACCGAGCTGGCGATCCACCTCGGCCACGACCGTGCCCGCTGGCGGGGCCTCGTGGTCGCCGGCGCCTGCTTCATCCTGCCCGCGGCGTTCCTCGTCGCCGGGCTGGCCTGGGCCTACGTCGAGTACGGCGACACGCCCGCCCTGACCGGCCTGCTGTACGGCGTGGTGCCGGTGATGCTGGCGATCGTGGCCTGGGCGGTGATCGGCCTGGCGCCCACGGTCTTCTCCGCCGTGCGCTGGGTGGTGCTCGCGGCGCTCGCGCTGACGGCGTACCTGCTCGGCGTGAACGAGCTGGTGGTGCTGTTCGGGGGCGGCGCGGTCGCGGCGCTGATGCACGCCGCGGGGCGGCTGCGGGCCGACGGCACGGCGGCGCTGGTCGCTCCCCTGCTGGCCGCGCCGGCGCTGGGGCAGCCGGACCCGGACCGCTACGCCCAGCTCTTCTGGTCGATGCTGCGGATCGGGGCGGTGCTCTACGGCAGCGGCTACGTGCTGATCACCTTCCTCGACGGCGAGTTCGTGGACCGGCTGGGGTGGATCACCACCGAGCAGCTGGTCGACGCGGTCTCGGTCGGCCAGGTGACGCCGGGCCCGGTCTTCACCACCGCGACGTTCGTGGGGTACCTGGTGGCCGGCTGGCCCGGCGCGGTGATCGCGACGGTCGCGATCTTCCTGCCGTCGTTCGTCTTCGTGGGCCTGCTGACCCGGCTCACCGGGTGGCTGCGCAGCAGGCCGTGGACCGCCGCGGTCCTGGACGGGCTGAGCACCGCCGCGGTGGCGCTGATGGTCGGCGTCTTCGGGCGGCTGGCACGGGAGGGGCTGGTCGACGTCCTCACCGTGGCGCTCTTCGCCGTCACGCTGCTCGGCCTGTGGCGGACGCGGCTCAACAGCGCGTGGTTCATCGCCGGGGGCGCGGTCGTGGGGCTGGCGACCGCCGGCTGGTGAGGGGGCCGGGGCGGGGTCGTGTGCCTGAGAAGCCGTCATTCCGATGCGTGGGGCACACGACCCGCGCCCCGCGCTAGCCTGCGGAGGTGCACGTCAGCCGTTCGGAGGCGGCCACCGCCGCGACGCTCCTGGTCCTCGCCGACTTCCAGGGTGCCCTCGCCTGCGGCGCGCCGTGGGGCCGAGCGGCCTACGGCGGGAGCCGTCCCGGCACCCTCCCCGGCCGACTTCGCGCGGTGAGCGGTCTCGCCGCCCTCGCCTACGGAACCGGCGCGGTCCTGATCCTCCGCGGGACCGGGTCACCCGCGGCGCGCTCCCGCGCGTTCACGGCCCTGAGCGCCGTCATGGCCCTCGGGACGGTCGCGAACGGTGCCTCCAGGTCGCCGGTCGAGCGGGCCCTGTGGACACCCTTGACGGCCGCGTCGGCGGCACTCGCCTGGCGTTCCCGCAGCGCTCGGCCCTGAACCCGGTCGGATCAGTCGGCCGGGCGGTCGGTGATCCCCTCGTACTCGGGGTGCTTGCCGATCCACCCGGCCACGAACGGGCAGTGCGGGATGATCCGCTTCGCCTGCGCCCGCACGTCGGCCAGCGCGAACGCGATCAGCCGCCCGGCGAGGCCGCGGCCGGCGTACCCCTCGTCGATCTCGGTGTGCACGAAGTCGACGTGCTCGTCGTCGGGGAGCCGGTACACCGTGAACCCGACCCGGTGGTCGCCGTCGAGGATCTCGTAGCGGTGCCGCTCGGGTGCGTGGCGCGTCTGGATCCGGTCGCCGGTCTGGTCGCTGGTCTGGGCCGTGGCCTGGTCCGTCACACCGCCATCATGACAGCGCGGGGCCAACCGCCGGGGTGATCCGGCCCGCCACCTCACCCAGGTCCACCTCGGTGCCGCCGACCCCGGGGGCGGTCGCCCGGACCACGACCTCGTCGCCGTCCTCGAGGAACCCGCGGACGCTGCCGTCGGGCAGGGTGAGCGGCTCGGTGCCGTTCTCGGTGAGCTCCAGCAGCGACCCGGCCTGGTCGGGGGCGGGGCCGCTGACCGTGCCGGAGGCGAACAGGTCGCCGCAGCGCAGGGTGGCTCCGTTGACGGTCAGGTGCGCCAGCTGCTGGGCCCCGGTCCAGTACAGGCTCGCCGCCGGCGGGGCGGCGACCACGGCGCCGTTGACCAGCACCTCCAGCTGCAGGTCCAGGCCCCACGGCTCGGCGTCGGTGTCGTCCAGGTACGCCAACGGGCGCGGGTCGCGCGGCGGCGGCGCCACCCGCGCGGCGTCGAGCAGCGCCAGCGGCACCACCCAGGGCGAGACCGACGTGGCGAAGGACTTGCCGAGGAACGGCCCGAGCGGCACGTACTCCCACGCCTGGATGTCGCGCGCGGACCAGTCGTTGACCAGGCAGACGCCGAAGACGTGGTCGGCGAAGCGCCCCAGCGGGACCGGGCGGTCGGCCGGCACCCCGACCACGAACCCCACCTCGGCCTCGAGGTCCAGGCGGGCGCTCGGCCCGAACGCGATCGTCCCGTCCGGGCAGCGCACCTGGCCCGAGGGCCGGGTGATCGGGGTGCCGGAGACCACCACCGTGCCGGCGCGGCCGTGGTAGCCGATCGGCAGGTGCTTCCAGTTGGCCGGCAGCGGCGGCTGGCCCGGGCGGAACAGCCGGCCCACGTGCGCGGCGTGGTGCTCGGAGGCGTAGAAGTCGACGTAGTCGGCGACGGTGAAGCCGAGCACCGGGCGGGCGTCGTCGAGCGGCACCCGGTCCGCTCCGGCCTCCTCCCACGCCAGTGCCGCCTCCAGGGCGTCGGCCCACACCGCCGGCCCGGCGGTGAGCAGCGCGTCGAGGGAGCCGCACGCCAGGAACGGCCCGAGGGCGGGGCGGTCCGCGCGGGCGAGGGTGCCGAGGTCGAGCACGTGCTCCCCGGCGCGCCAGCCCACCCGCCGTACGCCGCCGTGGTCGAGGTAGACGCCGAAGCCGGTCATGCGCCGTTCCTGCCGCCGGCCCAGGTCCAGGCGTAGGCGCCGTCGTCGCAGGCGGCACCGCCCTCCCCCAGGTCGAGCGGGCGGAAGGTGTCGACCATGACGGCGAGCTCGTCGAACCGCTCGGCGCCGAGGCTGGCCTCGATCGCGGCCGGCTGCGGGCCGTGCGGGTAGCCGCCCGGGTGCAGGGTGATCGAGCCGACACCGATCCCCGACCCCTTGCGCGCCTCGTAGTCGCCGGCGACGTAGAACATCACCTCGTCGGAGTCGACGTTGGAGTGGTAGTACGGCACCGGCACCGCGAGCGGGTGGTAGTCGACCTTCCGCGGCACGAAGTTGCAGACCACGAAGTTGTGGCCCTCGAAGACCTGGTGCACCGGCGGCGGCTGGTGGACGCGGCCGGTGATCGGCTCGAAGTCGGCCACGTTGAAGGCGTAGGGGTAGAGGCAGCCGTCCCAGCCGACCACGTCGAAGGGGTGGTGCGGCAGGACGTGGACCGTGCCGACCAGCCCGCCGCTCGCCCCCGGACCGGTGCCGCGGTGCTTGAGGTAGACCTCGAAGCCCCCGTCCGCCTCGTAGTCCCGGTCCTCCTCCTCGTGCGGCGGCGTGGGCGGGCGCAGGTCGCGCTCGCAGTACGGCGCGTGCTCGAGCAGCTGGCCGTAGCGCGACAGGTACCGCTTCGGCGGGCCGATGTGGCTGTTGCCCTCGATCGCGTACAGCCGCAGCGGCGCGTCGCCGGTCGGCACCCAGCGGTGGGTGGTGGCGCGCGGCATCACCACGTAGTCGCCGGGGCCGACGACCAGGTCGCCGAAGACGCTCTCCACCAGCGCCGTGCCGTCCTCGACGAAGACGCACTCGTCGCCGGTGGCGTTGCGGTAGAGCGGCGACGGGGCGCCGGCGACGACGTAGCCGATCCGCACGTCGGCGTTGCCGAGCAGCAGCCGCCGGCCGGTGACGGCGTCGGTCTTCGCCACCGCGTCGGCGTCGACCTGCCCGGCCGCGTCCGCGAAGAGCGTGTGCGGTGCCAGGTGGCGCGGCAGCAGCGGCGCGTTCGCGGTCGTCGCCTGCTCCGGCAGCGCCCAGGGCCGGGCGTCGACCAGCGCCGACGGGACGTGCCGGTGGTAGAGCAGCGAGGAGTCGGAGGAGAACCCCTCCTCCCCCATCAGCTCCTCGTAGTAGAGCTCGCCGTCGGGGCCGCGGTGCTGGGTGTGGCGCTTCGGCGGGACGTCGCCCATACGCTGGTAGTGAGCCATGTCAGTGGTCCCTTCCTGGTGGTTTCGAGGCTCGCTTCGCTCGCACCTCAACCACCGCTAGAGGTTGCCCCGCTTCTCCTGCTCGCGCTCGATCGCCTCGAACAGCGCCTTGAAGTTGCCCTTCCCGAAGCCCAGCGAGCCGTGCCGCTCGATCAGCTCGAAGAAGACCGTGGGCCGGTCGCCGACCGGCTTGGTGAAGATCTGCAGCAGGTAGCCGTCCTCGTCGCGGTCGACGAGGATCCCGCGGGAGGCGAGCTCCTCGATCGGCACCCGGACCTCGCCGATCCGGGCCCGCAGCTCGGGGTCGGAGTAGTAGGAGTCCGGGGTCGCCAGGAACTCGATGCCCGCCGCGCGCAGCCGGTCCACCGCCGCCAGGATGTCCTCGCACGCCAGGGCGAGGTGCTGGGCGCCGGGGCCGCCGTAGAACTCCAGGTATTCGTCGATCTGGCTGCGCTTGCGGGCGATCGCCGGCTCGTTGAGCGGGAACTTCACCCGGTGGTTGCCGCTGGCCACGACCTTGCTCATCAGCGCCGAGTAGTCCGTGGCGATGTCGTCGCCGATGAACTCGGCCATGTTCGTGAAGCCCATGACCCGGCGGTAGAAGTCCACCCACTCGTCCATCCGGCCGAGCTCGACGTTGCCGACCACGTGGTCGAGCGCCTGGAAGACCGGCGCGCCCTCGCCCCCGCGCGCCATGGCGGAGCTGCGGGCCACGTACCCGGGCAGGTACGGGCCGTCGTACCGGCTGCGGTCGACGAGCGTGTGCCGGGTCTCGCCGTAGGTGGCGATCGCGGCCAGCCGGACGGTGCCGTGCTCGTCGCTCTCGTCGTGCGGCTCGACCAGCACCATCGCGCCCTTGGCCCGGGCGTGCTCGATGCAGCGGTCCACGTCGGGCACCTCGAGCGCGATGTCGGTGACGCCGTCGCCGTGCCGTGCGTGGTGGGCGGTGACCGGGCTGTCGGGGGTGACGCCCCCGGTGATCACGAAGCGCACCGCGCCGCTGGTGAGCACGAACGCGTGGTGGTCGCGGTTGCCGGTCTCCGGGCCGGAGTACGCGACCAGGTCCATCCCGAACGCCGACTGGAAGAAGTGCGAGGTCTGCACGGCGTTGCCGACGGCCCACACGACCGCGTCCCACCCGGTGACCGGGAACGGGTCGGAGGCGTCGTCGTACTCGACGAGCCCGATCAGCCGGCGCAGCTGGTCGAGGTCCAGGTGGGCGAGGCGCTCGGCGTCGGTGAGGTGGTCGGCGATGGTCATGGGTGCTCCCTCCACGGCAGTACAGAACGACGCGGATGTGATCCGCGTCACCCACAGCCAAGACGGGGAATCGCCGCTGCACAACCTGACCACCGGGAGGTACGCCGAGCGCCTACTCCGCCCCGCGACGGCAGCCTGGAACTAGGCTGACCGCCTAGCATTGACGGCAGGAGGTAGGACATGGACCTCGACCAGCTCGACCTCGCGCTGCTCACCGCCCTGCGGGACCGGCCGCGCGCCGGTCCGCTCGAGCTGTCCCGGCAGCTCTCGGTGGCGCGGGCCACCGTCCAGGCGCGCATCCAGCGCCTCGAGGACGCCGGCGTGATCACCGGCTACGGCCCCGACGTCGACCTCGAGGCGGCGGGCCACCCGCTGTCGGCGTTCGTCACCCTGGAGATCGCCCAGGGCGCGCTCGACGAGGTCGCCTCCGAGCTGGAGGCGATCCCGACCATCCTCGAGGCCTACGTCACCACCGGGACGGCGGACGTGGTCTGCCGGGTCGCGGCCTCCGACCACGCCGACCTGCAGGACACGCTCCTGGAGCTCAACCGGTCCGGGTCGGTGGTGCGCTCCACCAGCGTGGTGGTGCTCGGCACGCTGATCGCCCCGCGGGTGCTGCCGCTGCTGCAGCGGACGGCGGCGAGCCGGGCCAGCCGGTCGCCGTCGTACCGCTGATCCGTGCGGCGGCGGCCACCGGTCAGGCGGACGCGGTCGCCCAGGGCTGCGCGGGCTGGGCGTGCTCCCGGGCCCAGGCGAGCGCACGGTCGGCGACCGCCTCCCCGCCGGGCGCGGCGCAGGTCCAGTGGTCGCGGCCCTCGAGCTCGACGTACTCGGTCAGCGCCGGCGAGTGCCGGTAGTGCTTGGCGTTCGACCGGTTCACCGACGGGGGCATGATGTGGTCCCGAGCCCCGGCGATGAAGAGCAGTGGCGCGCGGTCGGCCTTGTAGTCCACCCAGGTGTCCTGGTGGCCCGGCTTGAAGTTGGCGAACAGCCCGTACTCCCAGATCCAGTGGCCGGGCGCGGCGACGGCGTAGCGCTCCCACGCCTTCAGCGACTCCTCCGCCGTGAGGGTGTTGGTGAAGGCGTAGTGGAACTCCTCGGGGGTGAACGCGACCGCCCGGTGCCGGGTGGCGGGGTTCTTCAGCGCCGGGAAGAGTGACCGGGCCTGGGAGACCGGGCTGACCCGGACGCCCTCGGTGGGCGCGGAGTCGATGACCACCCCGGCCGAGCCCAGGCCCCGGGCCAGCAGCAGCTGGGTCAGCGTGCCGCCGAAGGAGTGGCCGATGATGATCGGCGGCACCTCGACGGACTCGATCACCCCAGCCAGGTGGTCGACGGTCTCGGGGACCGTGAGGTTCGCGATCACCTCGGGGTTCTCGCGCAGCGCCTCGACCTCGATCTCGAAGCCGGGGTAGGCGGGCGTCAGCACGGTGAGGCCCTGGGCCTCGTAGTGCGCGACCCACCCCTCCCAGCTGCGCGGGGTCATCCACAGACCGTGGATCAGGACGACGGTGTCGGGTGCGTTCACGACGGGTTCCTCTCGGGTGGGACGTCAGGAGTCGATGAAGGCGAGCAGGTCGGCGTTGAGCCGCTCGCGGTCGGTGTCGGGCAGCGCGTGACCGCTGCCCGCGTAGACGGTGAGCACCGCGCCGTCGACGAGCTCGGCCGACCGCTTCCCGCCCACCTCGAACGGCACGATCTGGTCGTCGTCGCCGTGGATCACCAGCGTGGGCACGTCGACCTCGGCCAGGTCGGGGCGGAAGTCGGTGGCCGAGAACGCGGCGATGCACTCGTACGCCGCCCGGTGGCCGCAGGCCATGCCCTGGAGCCAGAACGCGTCGCGGAACCCCTGCGCGACGTCGCCGCGGCGGTTGTGGCCGAAGAAGGGGCCGTCGGCCAGGTCGCGGTAGAGCTGCGAGCGGTTCGCGGCCTCGCCCGCCCGCAGCCCGTCGAAGACCTCGATCGGCAGCCCTTCGGGGTTGTCGTCGGCCCGCAGCATCAGCGGCGGGACCGCGGCGACCAGCACCAGCCCGGCGACGCGCGCGCTGCCGTGCCGGGCGAGGTAGTGGAGGACCTCGCCACCGCCGGTCGAGTGGCCGACCAGCGTGAGGTCGCGCAGGTCGAGCGCCTCGATGAGGCACGCCAGGTCGTCGGCGTACGTGTCCATCTCGTTGCCGGCCCAGGTCTGGGAGGAGCGGCCGTGGCCGCGGCGGTCGTGGGCGATCACCCGGTGCCCGTGCTCGGCGAGGAAGCGGGCCGTCGCCTCCCAGGCGTCGGAGCTGAGCGGCCAGCCGTGGCTGAGCAGGACGGGCGTGCCGCTCGTGCCGTAGTCGCGGAAGAAGATCTGCGCGCCGTCGTCGGTGGTCACGGTCGGCATGGGCACCTCCAGGCGAGCGGCGGAAGGGGACGCCACCAGGCTGGCCCGGACCACGGACCACACGGACCACGTGAACCACGTAGTCCGTCGCCGGACCACGCGGAGCTCCGAGCGATCCTTGGTCGCTAGGGTCGGACGACGATGTGCCGCAGGCGTGCGGCAGCACCGAGGCGATCGTCGAAGGTCGCCAAGGCGGACCCTGCCGTCGCCGCCGCATCCAGGGCGCAGCAGTCGGGCATCTTCAACCCGGTCTCGACGCGGAGCCCGGCGAGCCGCATCGGCTCGCCCGCATCCGTCCCGGCGACCCGCAGGCCGATGGCCTCCAGGTCGGCGAGCAGCTCCTGCCCACGCCCGGCCCGCACGCCGCCCACCAGCACCTCGGCCAGGTTCAGCGAGTGGATGAGCAGGTCCTCATCGGCGTGGTCGCGCAGCAGGGCGGTCGCCGCCGCGTGGTGCGGATCGTGCGGGTACAGGTGAGCGATCACCACGCTGGCATCCAGCGTGATCACTCGGGCCAGTCCTCGCGCAGCTCGACCAGGAAGTCGGGGCTGAACACGTCCGCGTACTTGCCGCTGGTCTCGTCCAGAGCCGCCAGCCGCCGGCCGATCGCCTCGACGCGCTCCTCCTCCAGGACCTCGCTCCCCGCCTGCAGAACGCGCAGCAGCAGCCTGCTTCGGGATTCGCCGGGCCACCGGCGCGCAGCCAGGTCGAGCGCGCGAGCGACGTCGGGCGTCTCCGTGACCTGGTACCGAGGTCGGGTGGTCGGCATGCCCTGAGTGTACCACTGGCACCTGGGTGGTACACCGCTCGTTCGCCGCCCCGACTGACCGCCCGCCCGACCCCTCAGTCGGCCGCGGCGAGCCGGTCGGCGAGCTGGCGACGGGAGGTGACGCCGAGCTTCTGGAACACCTTGCGCAGGTGGTAGTCGACCGTGTTCGGGCTCAGGTACAGGTGGGCGGCGATCTCGGCGTTCGTCCGGCCGGCCGCGGCCTGCTCGGCGACCGACTGCTCGCGCGGGGTGAGGTCGCGGGTCGGCCCGCCGCGGACCGGGTCCGGCCGCATTCCGCAGGCCTCGAGCTCGGCGCGGGCGCGAGGGAGGAACATCTCCGCTCCGGCGCCGGCGAGGACCCGGATCGCCTCCTGCAGCGTCCGGCCCGCCTCCGCCCGCCGCCGCGCCCGCCGCAGCCATTCGCCGTGGACGAGCAGGGTGCGGCCCAGGTCCACCTCCGCCTCGGTGCCGGCGAGCGCCGCCCGGGACGCACGGAAGTGCTCGTCCGCCCGGGGACCGGCGGCGACCATCCCGGCCGCGCGCTCGGCGACCCCGCGGCACCAGGCGGAGCCGTTCACCGCCGCCAGCTCCGCCAGCCGCTCCGCGTAGCGGCGGGCCTCGGGCATGCGCCCGCTGCGCGCCGCGGCCTCCACGTAGTCCGGGAACTGAAGGGGGGTCACCTGCAGGAACGGGTGCTCGATGAGCGGCCGCAGCCGATCGAAGGCCGCGCCGTACGCCGCCTCGGCCAGGTCGCGGACCCCGAGGGCCGCCTCCGCGGCCGAGCCGACCCCACCGAACCCGATCGCCGAGGCGCCGTCGCCGATCGCCTGGACGAGCTCGCGCGGCGAGCCCGTCCACGACATCACCGCCGCGTTGATCACGTTCTCCGCGTCGTACCCCATCGTGCGACGGACCTCCCGGACCAGGTCGGTGTAGCCGACCGACCGCACCACAGTGCCGCCACTGAGCTCGGACAGCGACATCGTCCAGAGCAGCGAGTCCAGCACCTGGAGTGCGCCCGCCTCCCGAGCGAGCGCGGCGGCGCGCTCCAGCGCGGCCGATCTCCCGGCCTCGTCCCACAGGAACGCTCCGAGTGCCGCGATCGGCACGCCCATCTGCAGGTAGTCCTCGTCGGGCATCGCGAGGACGGCACGGAACGCCTCGCGCGCCGGTCCGACGGCCTCGGCGTACGGCAGGTCGACGAGCGCGGCGAGGCCCCGCAGGACCTCGGCCAGCGGTCCCTCGGCGGAGGCGCCGCAGGCGGCGATCCGTCGACCGAGCTCCGCGGGGGTGAGGCCGTGCGTCGCCCGCTCGGTGGCCGTCATGGCGTCGAACGCCCGGCGCAGCGCGCCCTGCTCCAGCTCCGGGTCACGCCCTCGGAACAGGTCGGCCGCCGCCACGAGGGTCGCCGGCGCCGCGCTGAGCGCGCTCGGGTCCGCGTCGAAGATCGCGAGCGTGGCGCGGAGGTGGAGCGCGCGCCCGCGCACCACCGCGTCGATCCGCTCGTCGCCGGCGTCGATGCCCTCCAGCAGCGAGGCCGCGAACCTCGCCGCGCCGGCGCCGAACGCGGCCTCGGCGGCACCGACCCTCCGGGCGTCGCGCGCCGGGCCTGGCGGGGTCAGCTCGGCCGCCCGCGCCAGCGTGCTGGCGCGGGACGCGACGCCTCCGCGTCGCCCGGCGAGGTCGGCGACCTTCTCCAGCCGGTCGGCGACCCCGGCATCCGTGCCGACCGCGGCGCGAGCCGCGTGCCAGGCCTCCCGCTCGACGAGCCCCATGCCCTCGGCGGCCACGGCCAGCGCCCGGTGCGCCCGGCGGCGCGCGGCGCCGTCCGCAGCGCTGTAGACCGCCGAGCGCACCAGCGGGTGGCGGAACCTCACGACGTCCCCCACCTCGACCAGCCCCGACACCTCGGCCCCGTCCAGCGCCTGGGGCCCGAGGCCGAGGCGCGCGGCAGCGGCGGCGAGCAGGTCGACGTCGCCCGTCGCGTCCGCCGCCGCCAGCAGCACCCAACCGGCGACCTCGGGACCCGCGGCGAGCGCGATCCGGGCGTAGTGCTCCTCCAGGTGGCGTCCGACCGGGACGGGGTCGGCCGCCACACCGAGCGCGGTCAGGCGGTCGGACGAGTAGGAATCCGCGAGGTCGATCAGCGCGAGCGGGTTGCCGCCCGTGGCGTGCGCGATCTGGGCCGCGGCGGCGGGATCCACCGGCCCTCCTGCCGAGGTCGCGAGCAGCTGCTGCGCGGCATCGGACGGGAGACCGGGCACCGACATCCGCGGCACGCCGCCGAGCCTCTCGACCAGGCCGGCCTCGTCGCGACCCGCGAACAGGATCACCACCGGCTCCGCCAGCAACCGCCGCGCCACGAAGGCGAGCGAGTCGAGGGTCTCGGGGTCCATCAGGTGCGCGTCGTCGACACTGCAGACCACGGGCGCCCTCGCGGCCGCACTCGCCAGGAGGTCGAGCAGCGCGAGGCCGACCAGGTAGCGGTCCGGCGGCGGACCGTCGCTCAGCCCCAACGCGGTCGCCAGCGCCCGCCGGTGCCGGACCGGGAGGCGGTCGGACAGGGACCGGAGGGGGCGGCAGAGGCGCTGCAGCCCGGCGTACGGGAGCGCGGACTCCGCCTCGAAGCCGTCAGCGGCCAGCGCCTGGATGCCGTCGCCGACGCTGCCCCGGCGCAGCAACGTCGTCTTGCCGATGCCCGGCTCGCCGATCAGCAGGAGCGAGCCGCCGCGGCCGTTGCGGGCGTTGCCGACCAGGACCGCGAGCGAGTGGAGCTCGTCCTCCCGCCCGAGGATCCCTCGATCGCGCCCATCGCCGACTGAGCTCATCGCGGTCTCCTCGTGCCGTTCCCCCCGCGAAGGGTGACACATCCCTCGTCCCGGTCTTGGTTTCCTCTCAGGATTCCTTAACCCCCCTGGGGGTTGTGCTACGGTCTCGCCCGAACATCCCCCCGGGGGGTTAAAGACCAACGTAGAAGGAGACGCCACCGTGGCGCAGTTGACGGAGACGCCGCCGTCCACCAAGGCCGGCCCCGGCCCGCTGGGACGACTCGGAGTCTGGGTGACCGAGCACCGCAAGCTCGTGACGATCGTGTGGGTCGCGATCGTGATCGGCCTGGGCATCTTCGCCCCGGCCGTCGAGAAGAACCTGTCCGGCGCCGGCTGGCAGGCCGACGGCTCCGAGTCGGTCGCGGTGCGCGAGCTGGCCGAGGAGCACTTCGGCGGCAACGCCAGCCACGCGATCCAGGTCGTGGTGCACAGCACCGACGGCTCGCTGGAGTCCGGCGAGGGCCAGGAGGTGCTCGGCGAGGTCGTCGACGTCCTCGAGGCCGAGCCGCGCCTGGCCGAGGTGCTGCAGCCGATGCCGGGCGTCAGCCTGTCGCAGGACGGCTCGACCGCGGTCGTGCTCGCCGGCGCCGGCGTGGACACCAACGAGATGGTCAAGGTCGCCACCGACCTCAAGGAGGAGCTGCAGGAGCTCTCCACCGACGCCGTCCAGGTCAACCCCACCGGCTCCTCGCTGCTGTGGTCGGACTTCAACGAGGCCAACCTCGAGGCGATGCTGACCTCGGAGATGTACTCCTGGCCGGTGACCCTGGCGATCCTGGTGCTGGCCTTCGGCGCGCTCGTGGCCGCCGGCCTCCCGCTGCTGCTCACCCTGGCCGGCCTCGTCGCCTCGGCGGGCTCCCTGGTGCTGCTCAACGAGTTCATGCCGGTCTCCATCTGGGCGATGAACTTCGCGATGATGTTCTCGCTCGCGCTGGGCATCGACTACGCGCTCTTCCTGGTGGTCCGCTACCGCGCCGCCCGCGAGGGACACAACAAGACCGCGCGCCAGGCCGTCGCCGAGACCATGGACACCGCCGGCAAGGCCGTCCTGCTCTCCGGCGCCACCGTGCTGATCTCGCTGTCGGCCGTGATGCTGGTCCCCTCGCCGTCGTTCCGCTCGATGGCCGGCGGGATCATGATCTCGGTGGTCTTCATCCTCGGGGCGACGCTGACGTTGCTGCCCCTGGTCCTGTTCAAGCTGGACCACAAGATCAACAAGTTCGCGCTGCCGTGGGTGCACACCGGTGAGCACCGCTCGCCGAAGTTCCAGAAGTGGGGCGAGCACCTGTGGCGCCACCCGCTCGTGTGGGGCCTCGGCTCCGTCGTGGTGCTGGTCGCGCTGGCCGCCCCGATCCTCGGCCTCAAGACCGCGATGCCGTCGATCAAGGTCCTGCCCGAGGACGCCAGCGCCCGCGTCGGCTACGGCCTCGTCCAGGACGCCTTCGGCGAGGGTGCGCCCGGCATGCTGCAGGTCGTCACCGAGACCGAGGACGCCGACCAGGCGTCCACCGTCCTGGCCGACGACGCCGGCATCGCCGGCGTGATGCCCGCGGTCCCGGCCTCCGACGACAGCGACCTGGTGCTGATCCAGGCCGTGCCGACGGTCGACCCCTCCGACGAGGAGCTCTTCGACATCGTCGACCGGCTCCGCGCCGACCTGCCCGACTCCGCCCAGGTGGGCGGCGCCGCGGTCGAGAACATCGACCTGAAGAACCAGCTCGACGACTCCACCCCGATCGTGATCGGCGTGGTGCTGGCGCTCGGCTTCCTGCTGCTGCTCTTCGCGCTGCAGGCCCCGCTGATCTCGCTGCTGGGCACCCTGGCCAGCCTGCTGTCGACCGGCGCCGCCTTCGGCGTCGCCCGGCTGATCTTCCAGGAGGGCCACGGCTCGGACCTGCTCGGCTTCGAGCACCAGGGCTTCCTGGACGCCTGGGCTCCGGTCTTCTTCTTCGCGATGATCTTCGCGATCGCGATGGACTACACCGTGTTCCTGCTGGCCTCGGCCAAGGAGCACTGGGAGCGCTCGGGTGACGCCAAGGAGGCCATGGTCGGCTCGCTGGCCCACTCCGGCCGGGTGATCTTCGCCGCCGGCGGCGTCATGGTGGCGGTGTTCTTCACCTTCGCGCTCTCGGGCCCGCTGCCGCCCAAGGAGATGGGCGTCATCCTCGGTGTCGCCGTGCTCCTGGACGCCTTCCTGGTCCGCCTGGTGCTGCTCCCGGTGATGCTGCGGATGGCCGGCAAGGCCGCCTGGGCCTCGCCGAAGTGGCTGCGCAAGATCCTGCCCACCATCACCTTCGCGCACGACTGAGGAGGACCACGATGAGTGCGATGAACATCGACCGCGCGGTCTTCTTCATGGCCGGCACCCTCGGCCTGGTCGGCGCGCTGCTGGCGGCCACGGTCTCCCCGTGGTGGCTCCTGCTGGTCGCCTTCGTCGGCGCCAACCAGCTGCAGGCGAGCATCACCGGGTTCTGCCCGGCCGCCTCGATCCTGCGCCGGGCGGGCATGCGCTCGGGCTGCGCCTTCGAGGCACGCCCCTGACCCGCCGGTGACACCACCCGACGGCCCGGTCTCCCCCGTGGAGGCCGGGCCGTCGGCGTACCGTCGCGCGGTCAGGCGGCGGCGAGCCGCACCGGCACGCTGGAGTAGCCCGCGACGTTGGCCATCGAGACGCGGCGCAGGCCGGCCCGGTCCACCTCGTACGACGGGAGGCGGTCGAGCAGCAGCTCGAGCGCCACGCGGCTCTCCATCCGGGCCAGCGCCGCGCCGAGGCAGGAGTGGACGCCGTAGCCGAAGCCGATGTTGGGACGGCCGGTGGCGGGCCGGTCGATGTCGAAGCGGTCCGGGTCGTCGAAGGCTCGCTCGTCACGGTTGGCCGAGCCGACCAGGAGCATCACCGCGGCGCCCTCCGGGATGGCGGTGCCGTGCAGCTCGACCTCCCGCATGCTGCGGCGCACGTTGTACTGGGAGGGCGACTCGAAGCGCAGCACCTCCTCGACCGCCGCCGGGATCCTGCCGCGGCCCTCCCGTAGCGCCGCCCACTGGTCGGGGTGGTCGGCGAAGGCGACCAGCGCGCTGCCGAGGAGCTTGGTCACCGTCTCGGCGCCGGCGCCGCCGAGCAGGCTGAGGAAGCTGGTGATCTCCAGGTCGTCGAGCCGGGTGGGCCCGCCGTCGTCGTCCCGCACCACCTCGGCCTCGACCAGCCGGGTGATCATGTCGTCGCGGGGGTCGGCGCGGCGCCGCCTGATCAGGTCGAAGAAGTAGGCACCCATCTCCGCGGTCGCGCGCTCCCCCGCCGGCCCCATCTCCTCCTCGCCGGGGTCCCGGTGCAGGGCGGCGTCGAGCCAGTGCCGGATCTGCTGCCGCTCCCCCTCGGGGATCCCGAGCATCCGGCTGATGATCTCGACCGGGAACAGGGCGGCGAAGTCGGCCACCCCGTCGAACCCGGCGGGGTCGCAGCGGGCGAGGAACCCGCCGATCGTCTCGCGCACCATCGGCTCGAGGTCGGCGATCGCGCGCGGGGTGAAGACCTTGTTGACCAGCGCCCGCATCCGGCGGTGCTCGGGCGGGTCCATCATGATCATCATCGGCAGGCCGCGCCACTTGCCCGAGTGCACCGACGCGACGTCCACGCCGTAGGCCGAGGAGTACGTCGCGAAGTCCTTCTGGGCGGGCGCGACGTCGTCGTACCGGCTCAGCGCGTAGAAGTCGTGGTCGGCGTTGTAGTGGACGGGCGCCTCGTCCCGCAGCCGCCGGTAGGTCGGGTAGGGGTCGTCGAAGTAGGCGTCCGAGAACGGGTCGAACAGGACCACCGCCCCGACCTCAGTCCTCGGGGTAGCCGAGGCCCGGTGCGAGCCGCTCGCGCGCCAGCCGCGCCAGCGGGGTCTCGACCCCGAGCTCCTCGGCGAGCTCGATGGCGAACCCGAGGTCCTTGTCGGCCAGGAACCGCAGGTGGTCGAAGGCCCCCCACCAGAAGTCGTCGGGACTCATCTCGGCGGTGGTGTCGCGGTGCATGATCGCCCCGGGGCCGCCGGTGATCGCGTCGGTGTGGCGGACGACGTCACCGAGCGCCACGATGTCGAGACCCGCGGCCTCCGCGAGGCGCTGCGCCTCGGTGGCGGCGCAGTACGCCGCGTAGTGCATCAGGTTGCGCGCGAGCTTGAACCGGGTGCCGGCGCCGATCGGCCCGGCATGGACGACCTTCTCGGCCATCCCGCCCAGCACGTCCCGGATCGACGCGAACGCCTCGTCGGTGCCCCCGACCATGATCGCGAGCCGTCCGTCGGCGGCCCCCATCGCGCCGCCGGAGACGGGGGCGTCGACTACCCGCACGTCGTGGGGCGCAGCGAGGGCCTCGAGCTCGGCCGGGGTGTCCGGCGCCACGGTGGAGTGGATGACGAAGGTCAGCGGTCGCTCCCGCGGGACCTCGAGCACCTCGGCCAGCACGCTGCGCACCTGCGCGTCGGTGTTGACCTGGACGCAGAGCACGTCCCCCGTGGCGAGCTCGGCCACGCTCCCGGCCGGCTTGGCGCCGGCCGCGACGACCGCGGCGACCCGGTCCGCATCCAGGTCGAAGACCTCGAGGTCGATCCCGGTCGCCTCCTGCCGGCCCGCCAGGCACCGCGCCATCGGCCCGCCGATGTCCCCGAGCCCGACGAATCCCACCCGCGTCCTGTCCGTCACCTGACCACCCTCCGTCGCGTCATCCGGTACGGCTCGCACCGGCGCCCAGCGCACCGCTGGACACCTGTCCAACCTAGGCCCGCCCGGAGGCCGGTGGCAATGGAAAACGAGAACTCGTTCCACTCCGTCGCCGCCGCGTGGTGCGAGAGTGGGACCGTGGATCCCCTGGAAGCCGCGGCCGAGGCCGCCGTGGCCTACGCACGATCGATCGACGCGCGCGACGCGGCACCGTGCCGGGGCGCGCTCGACGGGCTCGCCGCCTTCGACGAGGCGCTGCCCGACGCCGGCCGGGGCGTCGAGGAGACGCTGCGCCTGCTCGACGCCGCCGGCAGCCCGGCGACGATCGCCAGCACGGGCGGCCGCTACTTCGGCTTCGTCATCGGCGGCGCGCACCCCGCGGCGCTGGGTGCCGCCTGGCTCGCGGACGCCTGGGACCAGAACGCCGCACTGCCCGCGATGTCCCCCGTCGCCGCGCGCCTGTACGACATCACGCGGGCCTGGCTGCTGGACCTGCTGGGCCTGCCCGCGAGCGCCGGAGTCGCCTTCGTCACCGGGGCGACCGTGGCCAACGCGACGGGGCTGGCCGCGGCACGCGACGCGCTGCTGGCCCGGGAGGGGTGGGACGTCCAGTCCGACGGCCTGTTCGGTGCCCCGCCGATCACCGTGGTCGTGGGCGCCCGGGCGCACTCCACGCTGTCGAAGTCGCTCGGCCTCGTCGGACTGGGGCGCGACCGCGTCCACGTGGTGCCGGCTGACGACCAGGGCCGCATGGTCGCCACCGACCTCCCGGCCGCCACCGGTCCGGTGCTCGTCTGCGCGCAGGCCGGCGAGGTCAACACCGGCGCCTTCGACCCGTTCGACGCGATCGCGGACTGGGCGGCCGAGCGGCGCGCGTGGCTGCACGTCGACGGGGCGTTCGGGCTGTGGGCGCTCGCCGATCCCACCCGCGGCCACCTGGTCCGCGGCCTGGCGCGGGCCGACTCCTGGGCCACCGACGCCCACAAGTGGCTCAACGTCACCTACGACAGCGGCATCGCGTTCGTCCGCGACGCCGGCGACCTGCGGCGCACGTTCGCCGCCTCCGCGGGCTACCTCCCACCGGACGTCGGGTTCGAGGCGATGCACCACACGCCGCAGTCCTCGCAGCGCGCCCGCCAGGTCGAGGTCTGGGCGGTGCTCCGCGCGCTCGGCCGGTCCGGCGTCGCCGAGCTGGTCCAGGGCTCCTGCGACGCGGCCGCCCTGATCGCGACCCGCCTCGGCGAGGGCGGCCTCGAGGTCGTCAACGACGTGGTGCTCAACCAGGTGCTGGTGCGGCTCGGCGGGCCGGCCGGCGGGCTGACCGAGGCGCTCGTCGAGGCCGTGCAGGCGGACGGGCGGATCTGGTGCGGGCCGACGGTCTGGCAGGGCGCCACGGCGATGCGGGTCAGCGTCTCCTCGTGGCGCACCGACCTCGAGGAGGCCGCCCGCGCCGCCGAGGTGATCCTCGAGTGCGCCGCGCGCGTGCGGGCTGGCGGCGCCTGACCGGAGGTCTCACGACGGCGTCGTCGCGTGGGTGAGCACCGGCTCCCCGGTGTCGACGACGACCACCTCGATCG
Source organism: Nocardioides sp. YIM 152588 (assembly GCF_040191335.1). Taxonomy (NCBI): domain Bacteria; kingdom Bacillati; phylum Actinomycetota; class Actinomycetes; order Propionibacteriales; family Nocardioidaceae; genus Nocardioides; species Nocardioides sp. YIM 152588. The sequence goes on from NZ_JBEGDJ010000062.1 coordinate 24,651, forward strand.
CAGCGATCTGGTCCGGGTCGAGGTCGGTGGCCGCGTCCAGCTCCGCGGTGCGGCCCGGCAGGCCGCGCCAGGTGGCCACCTGCTGGGTGCCGCCGTCGGCGTCGGTGACCACCAGGGCGTAGGTGGTGTCGGCCGCTTCGTCGTCCGCCTCCTCCGTGCACGCCAGGTGCATGCGGGTGCCCCAGGCCACGCCCTGCAGGCTGATCGTCGCCGTCAGCTCGTCCTGGCCCACCGGCGTCATCGCGACCACCGCGGCGGGCGGCGCGGCGGGCTCGTCCCCGCCGCCGCGCACGGCCACGCCGAGCGCCACCGCGACGGCCGCCGCCGCGACCGC
>NZ_JBEGDJ010000063.1:0-24402 GCF_040191335.1 Nocardioides sp. YIM 152588
CGTCGAGGGAGTAGAGCACCAGCACCGACCACGCGGCGCCCCAGGTGAAGTTGAAGGCCAGGATCACCAGGGTCAGCGTGCGCACCGCCGCGTGGCCCCACAGCCAGCGCACGCGCGCACCGTGGCCACGGCCCGGCGCGCGACGCCGTGGGCCTGGCGCCGTACCGGGACGCGGACGGCGCCGACGAGCCGCGGCAGCCACCGCGCGACCAGCTCGCCGACCAGGACCAGGATGGCCCGGTCCAGCCCGGCGGCGACCGCCACGGTGACGACGGCGACGAGCAGGTGCAGCAGCACCATCGCGGTCGGGTGGATCCCGCCCGAGCCGTGCGCATGCAGGGCGTGGGCGCCGGAGGGGGCCTCGGCCGACGCCACGGCCGGCTTCGTCATCAGGGTGAGGTGGCCTGCCGCCTGGACCGCCACGGCCACCACGGCCAGGCGCCGCAGGTCGACCACGCGGCGGCGGGTCATCGCCGTGCCGAGGGGCAGCGCGACCGCGAGGGCCACGAGTCCGGGCACCACCTCGACGGTGCCGCCGGAGGCGACGTGCGCGACCAGTGCGCCGAACGCCGCGACCACGCCCGCGGCGACGCCGCGGCCACCGAGGAGACGGCGCCGTGGCGCCGTCACGTCGGGGAGGTCGCCCATCGCTCGGCCTTCCAGGGGTGCGCGCTCACGGCGGAGCGCGGTCGGTCTTGCCCGCAGTCTAGGCGGCGGGGGTCGGCGGCACCCATCCGCGCCGTGTCAGGCGTCGCGCGCGCTCCGCAGCGCCTTCCAGCCGAGCGAGCCCAGGGCCGCGGCGATCGCCATGTTGACCACGATCAGCACCGAGTGCGCGACCCAGTAGCCGGTGGCGCGCTCCTCGCCGGCCTCGTAGGCGCCGTACAGGTTCTTGGCGAAGTTGCCGAAGCTGATCACGTTCCAGGTCGCGACGGCCAGGAGCAGGACGGCGTGCTTGCGCTCGAACTTCATGGGTACTTCCTCGGTTCTCGGATCAGGTGCTGCGATGTGCGGGGGGTGCGGGCGCCTCAACGACGGCGGCGTACGACGGCGACGACGGCCAGCATCGCGGCGGCACCGCCGGCGAACGGGCCCACCCAGCTCCGGTCCTCGGCCTCCAGCCCGCGCGGCGGGAGCTGGGGCCCGAGGACCATCTGGGAGTGGTCCACGTGCGTGCCGCGGGCCGACGGCGCGGTGTACGCCCAGGCGGCCGCGTAGAGCAGGACGCGGGAGACGTAGTTGATCCAGATCACCAGGATCAGCGCGATCCCGAACGCCTGGAAGGCCGGCGAGCTCGACGTCGACTGCAGCAGCCACGCCGAGATCTGCTTGAGCACCTCGAAGCCGATGCCGCCGAGGAAGGCGCCCGAGAGCAGCGCGCGCTGCGGGATGTCGGGGCGGGCCAGCAGCCGGAACATCGCGTAGAAGAGGAACGTGTTCACGGCGAGGCCGAAGACGACCGCGGTGAGGTTGAGCGCCCAGCCCAGGTCGCCGGCGAGGCCGACCCAGTCCAGGATCTGCTCGGACAGCCCCCGCAGCAGGCCGGAGAGGCCGACGCTGGCGATCAGCACCACGCCCAGCACCGAGAGCGTGATCAGGTCGCGCACCTTGCCGATCACGAAGCTCGGCTGGTCCCAGTTCGGGAGGTCGAACAGGACCAGCAGGGCGGAGCGGGTGTTGGAGAGCCAGCCGAGGCCGGAGTAGAGGACGACGAGGAGACCGATCGAGGCGATGCTCGGCGCCGCGCTGGAGATGGTGTCCAGCGAGATCTGCCCCTCGCCGGTGCCGATCAGGCCGGGGAAGATCGAGTTCAGAGCCGTGACCAGGTTGTCCTCCGCGTCGGGGAACCACCGCGCCACGTAGCCGACGACCGCGAAGGCCAGGGCCAGGATCGGGAAGAAGGAGATGAAGCCGAAGTAGGTGATGCCGCCGGCCTGGAGGTTGCCCTTGACCGCGCCGTAGTGCTGCACCGTGCGGATCACGTGGTCCAGCAGCGGTCCCTTGCGGCGGGCGGTGGCCAGCGTCTTGCGCGCCTTGGCCTGCTGGTCTGCGAGTGCCGTCATCCGTACCGGCTCAGAGCGCGAACGTGCTCCTCACCTTCCACCCCGCTTCCCCCTCGTGGACGTACAGGTGGAAATCCTTCACCTCGAAGGCGCAGTCGAAACCCGAGAGATCCTCGAACGCCCGGTCGAGGTCGTCGTCGCCGAGGTGATGGGCCACGGTGACGTGCGGGTGGTAGGGGAAGTCGAGGTCCACGGCGAGCGGTCCCCGCCGTACGGCGGCAGCGAGCTGCTCGCACCGGGAGATCCCTTCCACGAGCCCGACGAAGACGACCGGCGAGACCGGCCGGAACGTCCCCGTGCCGCGCAGGTGCACCAGGAACGGCTCCACCTCCGCGGCCGCCCCCTTCAGGTGCGTCTCGATCACGTCGAGGTCGCGGATCGGCAGGTCCGTGGGCGGGATCAGCGTGATGTGGGTCGGCACCCCGGACGCGGTGGGGTCGCCGATGGCGCGGCGGTACTCCTCGAGCCGGGCGGCCCAGGGCTCGGGGATGGCGATCGCCACGCCGATGGTGAGCATCAGCCGCTCGTCACCGACCCGCCGACGGTGCCGGGGCGGCAGGAGCCACGAAGCCGATCCGCTGGTAGACGTCGCGCAGCGTGGCCTCGGCCACCGCGCCCGCGGTCTCCGCGCCCTGCGCGAGGACCTCGGTCAGGTAGGCCTGGTCGTCGAGGAGCTCCAGGGTGCGGTCCCGGAACGGCGTCACGAAGCCGACCACGACCTCGGCGAGGTCCTTCTTGAGGTCGCCGTACATCTTGCCGGCGTACTGCTCCTCCAGGGCCGGGACCGGCTCGCCGGTGAGCGCCGAGTAGATCGTGAGCAGGTTGCTCACCCCGGGCTTCTCCTCCAGGTCGAACCGGATCTCCGAGCCGGAGTCGGTCACCGCCGAGCGGATCTTCTTCGCCGTGCGGTTGGGCTCCTCGAGCATCTCGATCAGGCCCATCGGACCGGAGCTCGACTTCGACATCTTCTTGGTCGGCTCCTGCAGGTCGTACAGCTTCGCCGTCGCCTTGAGGATGTAGGGCTCCGGCACCCGGAAGGTCTTCTTGAACCGGCCGTTGAAGCGCTGCGCGAGGTCGCGGGTCAGCTCCAGGTGCTGGCGCTGGTCCTCACCGACCGGCACGTAGTGCGGCCGGTAGAGCAGGATGTCGGCGGCCATCAGGACCGGGTAGGCGAAGAGGCCGACGCTCGCCGCGCCCTCGCCGCCCTTCGCGGTCTTGTCCTTGAACTGGGTCATCCGGCGGGCCTCGCCGAAGCCGGTCAGGCCGTTGAGCACCCACGCCAGCTGGGCGTGGGCGGGCACGTGGCTCTGCACGAAGATCGCGGACCTGGCCGGGTCGACACCGGCGGCGAGCAGCTGCGCCGCGCCACGCAGGGTCCGCTCGCGCAGCAGCTTCGGGTCCCAGTCGACGGTGATCGCGTGCTGGTCGGCGATGAAGAAGAAGGGCTGGTGGTCGCGCTGCAGGTCCACCCACTGCCGGACCGCTCCCACGTAGTTGCCGAGGTGGAAGGAGTCGGCGGTCGGCTGGATCCCGGAGAGCACGCGCGGACGCGGGCCCGCCTCGGGAACCGCCGGCGGCGCCGTCTCCGGCGCGGGCTGCTGGGCGGTGGTCGCGGACATGGCGACGATTCTCGCAGGAAAGTGCGATCGGGAATCAAACGGGTCGGCGAGGGATGAGACCGTTTCCACGCCGCGGCCCGTCAGGCGGGGGCGCCGCGCCGGTGCAGGGTCGCCGACCAGAGCAGGATCCCGACCCCGAGGACCGCCAGCGCGGCGCCGACGAGTGCCGGGGCGCGGTAGCCGAAGCCGGCCGCGATGACCACGCCGCCGGCCCAGGCGCCGAGGGCGTTGGCGACGTTCAGCGCGGCGTGGTTCATCGCCGCGCCGAGCGTGACCGCGTTGCCGGCGACGTCCATCAGCCGCAGCTGGAGGTTGACCACCAGCACCGACCCGGTGGCGGTGACCAGGAACGCGACCGGCCACAGCCACCACCCGTGCGGGGCGGCGAAGAAGTAGACGACCAGCACCACGCCGCAGGCGATCCCGCCGCCGAGCAGGCTGCCGAAGACCGAGATCCCGGCGAGCTCGCCGGCCAGCCAGGTGCCCGCGACCATGCCGAGGCCGAGGGCGAGCACGAAGAGCGGGACGGTGCCGCGCCCCAGCCCGCCGACCTCGGTGACGGTCGGGGCGATGTAGGAGTAGACCGCGAACAGGCCGCCGAACCCGACCGCGCCGGCGGCCATGGTCAGCCAGACCTGGGCGTTGCCGAAGAACTCCCGGGCCTCCCTGCGACCGCTCGTCTCCGGGTTGCCCGGCATCGCCGGCACCGCGGCCAGCACCGCCGCCACCGTGAGCAGCGCCAGCCCGGCGGCGGCCAGGTAGGTGGCCCGCCAGCCCAGGTTCTGCCCCAGCCACGTCGCCGCGGGCACGCCCACCACGTTGGCGACGGAGAGCCCGAGCATCACCGCCGCCACGGCGCGGCCCCGCTTGCCCGGCGCCACCAGCCCCGCCGCGACCAGGCTGGCGACCCCGAAGTAGGCGCCGTGCGGCAGCCCGTCGAGGAACCGCGCCACGGTCAGCACCGCGAACGTCGGCGCCACGGCGCTGAGCAGGTTGAAGGCGGCGTACGCGCCCATCAGGCCGACCAGCATCGCCCGGCGCGGCAGCTTCGCCCCGAAGAACGCGAGGATCGGTACGCCGACGACGACGCCGAGCGCGTAGGCGGAGATCGCGTGCCCGGCGGTGGGCACCGAGACGCCCAGCCCGCCCGCGATGTCGGGCAGCACGCCCATCGTCACGAACTCGGTGGTGCCGATCGTGAAGCCACCGACCGCGAGGGCGAGGATCGCGATCGCGGCGCGGTCGGGGCTGGTGGGGGCGGTGCGGGTGGGAGCGGTCCGCGCGGGGTCGGTCGAGGCCGTGTCGGTCGTCGTCATCGGGCGGCCAGCGGGGTGGCCGGGTGCGCGGGCGGGGTCATGTGAGGTGGCAACCGGTGATCGCGGCGGCTCATTCCGGGTGTTGCCCGAATCACCTGTCGAGCCGACGGCATTGGCGTGGGTCGTGTGCCCGAGAATCCCGCAAGGCGGTTTCTGGGGCACACGACCCTGTCGCGGTGCGCTCAGGTGCGGGCGTCGACGGCCTCGGACCAGGCGCCCAGGATCTTCGCGTCGGCGGTGACCAGGAGCAGACGCTCAGCGCGGGCCTGGGCGACCAGCACCGAGTCGAACGGGTCGCGGTGGGCGAGCCCGGCGCCCTGGCTTCCGAGGGCGTGGTCGACCGTCACGGGCAGCTCCCGGAGGCCGCTCGCCGCGACGGCCCCGGTGAGGTCGTCCGGCAGCTCGATCTTGCCGAGGGAGGACTTGATCGCGAGCTCCCAGGCGCTGGCGGCGGACCACCACGCCTGCGGGGCGCCGGCAACGAGGCCACGGGCGGCCTCCCCGAGCCGCGGGCTGTCCTGGAGCACCCAGAGCACGACGTGGGTGTCGAGCAGCACGCCCCTCATGCCGGGCCGATGAGGCCGAAGAGGGCGTCGATCGCCTCGTCCGGTTCGTCGAAGGTCGCGTCGTCGTAGGAGAGCCCGTCGGCGAGGGTGCCGAACACGATGTCCGCGCGGACGTGCGGCACGAGGTCGGCGATCGGCTTGCCGGCGCGCGCGATCGTGACCGTCTCCCCGGCCTCCACCCGCTCGAGCAGGCGCGACAAGTGCGTCTTCGCCTCGTGGATGTTGACGGTCGACATGCGACCATCCTAGCGGACTTAGTCCAGTCGGACTAGGTCGTCGCCGAGGCGTCCGGCGCACCCGCCGCGGGGCCACCGACCGGTTCCGCGATCGTGCCCGCGGCGAGCAGCGCGGCGTAGTCCAGCCCCGCCCGGGCGACGGCGTCGGCGAGCACGGTCCGGGTGTCGGCGCCGAGCGGCGGGCCGGGCCGCGGCACCGGCGGCCTCGACCGGGAGAACTTGGGCACCAGACCGGCGCTGGGCACCTCGTGGCCGGCGGCGTTGGTCAGGTGCAGCACCATCTCGCGGGCCCGGTAGTGCGGGTCGGCCAGCATGTCGGCGGCGGTGAAGATCCGCCCGGCCGGCACCCCGGCGCCGGCCAGCGCCGCCAGCAGGTCCTCGGCGTCGTACGTCGCCGTCCAGGCGCCGATCAGGGCGTCGAGGTCGCGGGCGTGGGCGCCGCGGGCCTGGTGGTCGGCGAACCGGGGGTCGCCGGCGAGCTCGGCGCGACCCATCGCCGCCGCCAGCCGCGCGAAGACGGCGTCGGCGTTGGCGGCGAGGATCACGCCGGACCCGTCGGCGGTCGGGTACACGTTGGAGGGCGCGACGCCGGGCAGCACCGAGCCGGACCGCCCCCGGGTGATCCCGGCGAGCGCGTGGTCGGCCATCGTCGACTCCATCAGCGCCGCGACCGCCTCGTAGATCGCGACGTCGACCTCCTGGCCGCGGCCGCTGGCGTGGCGCTCGTTGAGGGCGGCGAGCGTGCCGATCACCGCGAACAGCGCGGCCAGCGAGTCGCCGAGGCTGATCCCGGCGCGGGCCGGCGGCCGGTCGGGCTCGCCGGTCGTGTGCCGGACGCCGCCCATCGCCTCGCCGATGCTGCCGAACCCGGCGTCCCCGGCCCGGGGCCCGGTCTGGCCGAACCCGCTGACGTGCACCGTCACCAGCCCGGGGTTGGTGCGGGCCAGCGTGGCGTGGTCCAGCCCCCACCGCTCGAGCAGCCCGGGGCGGAAGTTCTCCAGGACCACGTCGACCTCGTCGGCCAGCGCGCGGAGCACCGCGCGGCCCTCCTCGCCGTGCAGGTCGAGCGCGAGGGAGCGCTTGCCGCGGGCGATGGTCGGCCACCACAGGCTCTCGCCGTCGCGGGTGTGCCCCCAGGTCCGCATCGCGTCGCCGCGCCCGGGCGGCTCGACCTTGACCACCTCCGCGCCGTAGTCGGCGAGGAGCTGGCCCGCGAACGGGCCCGCGATGAAGCTGCCGAGCTCGAGCACCCGGATGCCGGCGAGGGGGCCACTCATGGCCGGATTGTATGCAATCTGGGCCGCCGGGGGCCAGGGTGCCGGTGGCCGCGGGCTATCCTCGTCGGGTGCCCGAGCCGTCTTCCCGCGCGTCCGCCCGGTCGGCGTACCAGCAGATCCGGACCGCGATCGTCGAGGGTCGCTACGAGCCCGGCGCGCGGCTGGTCGAGCAGCGGATCGCCGAGGAGTTCTCGCTCTCCCGCACCCCGGTCCGGGAGGCGCTGCGCACCCTCGATGCCGAGGGCCTGGTGCGGATCGAGCCGCACCGCGGCGCGACCGTCCGGACCGTCGAGGCCGAGGACGTGGCCGACCTGTACGCGCTGCGCGCCCGGCTGGAGGGGTACGCCGCCGAGCTGGCCGCGGAGCGGCACACCGCCGAGGACCTGGGGGTGGTCGACGCCGGCATCGCGGCGTTCGGGGCGGCGCTGACGGCCGGCCCCACCGACCCGCTCGAGCGGACCCGGGCCCTGGACGCCGCCAACGCCGAGATACACCTCGGCATCGCCGCGGCCGCCCGCCACCGCCCCCTGCAGCAGTTGCTGCTGCGCACGGTCGACGCCGCCCTGGTGTTCCGCTCCTTCCGCGGCTTCAGCCCCGAGCAGTCGCGCCAGTCCCACGAGTTCCACCGGCTGATCCGGGACGCCGTCGCCGCCCGCGAGCCCGCCCGCGCCGGGGCCCTGATGGCCGAGCACATCCTGCAGGGGCGCGACGCGCTGCTGGCGGGACTGCGCACCGATCCGCGGGGTAGGCCACCGGCGTGACCCCGTGTCACCACGACGGTCTCCGTGCTGCGCACCTCGGCCATCACTGCATACAATCCCGGTCATGTCAGCCAACGCGGCCGTCTCCCCACCCGCCGGCGCACCCGCGGACCTGGTCGCCGCGCTCGACACCGCCGCTCCCGGGGCCGCGAACGGCGTCCGCGACGCCGTCCGGCTCCCGGCGGGGGCGTCGCGCGAGACCTGGCTGCTCCCCCGCGACGGTGCGCCCGCGCTGGTGCTCCGGCTGAACACCCCCGGCTCCCTGGACGCGCCGGCGCTGCTGCGCGAGGCGGCCCTGATGGAGGCGGCCGGGCGGCACGGCGTACCGAGCCCGGAGGTGCTGGCCCACGGCACCGGCCCGGGTCCGCTGGCCGCCGGGTACGTGCTGATGAGCCACGTCGCCGGCGAGTCCGTGCCGCAGCGGATCCTGCGCGACCCGGCGCTGGCCGGGTTCCGCGCCCGCTTCGCCGCCGAGGCCGGCGGCATCCTGGCCCGCCTGCACGCGATCGACCCGGCCGCGCTCACCGGGGCGGCCGCGGACCTGCCGTCCGACGACCAGCTCGACGCGTGGACCGCGATCCTCGACGCCGAGCCCGAGCCGCACCCGATCCTGGCCCACGTCGCCGCCTGGCTCCGGCGCCACCGGCCCGCGCCGGTCTCACCGCGCCTCGTGCACGGCGACTTCCGGCTCGGCAACGTGCTGGTCGCCCCCGACGGCGTGACCGCGGTGCTCGACTGGGAGCTGGCCCACCTCGGCGACCCCGTCGAGGACCTGGCCTGGCTGACGATCCGGGCCTGGCGCTTCGGCCACGCCGGCGAGGTGGCCGGCTGCGGGGAGGTCGCCGACCTGGTCGCCGCCTACCGGGCCGCCGGCGGAGGCGCGGTGGAGGCCGACCGGCTGCGCTGGTGGCAGGTGATGGGCTGCTTCCGGTGGGGCGTGATCTGCCTGCACCAGGTCGGCCGGCACCTGGGCGGCGCGGAGCGGTCCGTCGAGCTGGCCGCGATCGGCCGCCGCGTCGCCGAGGCCGAGTACGACGCGATGCTGCTGCTCACCGCCTGAGCACCCGCCCCGCCTGGCCGCCCGCCCCCGGACCGGGCGGCCAGGCGCGCGGCTCACCGGTCGCCGAAGTCCCACTCCCGCCCGGCGTCGTACCCCCGCAGCAGGCGCGTGGCCACCGACTGGATGTGCACCTCGTCGGGGCCGTCGTAGAACCGGGCCAGGCGCGCGGCCCGGTACATCCGGCTCAGCGGGGTGTCGTCGGTGAGCCCCTCGGCGCCGTAGACCTGGAGCGCGCGGTCCACCACGTCGTGCAGCACCCGGGCCCCGGCCACCTTGAGCGCGCCGATCTCGACCCGGGCCTGGTCGCCGGCGTCCATCCGGCGGGCGGCCGCCAGGGTCATCAGCCGCGCGGACTGGATCTCGGTCCAGGAGTCGAAGACGTGCTGCTGCATCAGCTGCTTGTCGGCCAGCCGGGAGCCGTGGGCCTCGCGCTGGTTGAGCCGGTGGCACATCAGGTCGAAGGCCCGCTGCGCCTGCCCGAGCCAGCGCATCGCGTGGAAGATCCGCCCCGGCCCGAGCCGCTCCTGCGCGATCCGGAACCCGGCCCCGCGCGGGCCGAGCGTGTTGGCCAGCGGCACCCGCAGGTCCTCGTAGGCGACCTCGCAGTGGTCGGAGGCCATCCCCAGTACCGGGGTGTCGCGGACGATCCGGTACCCGGGGTCGTCGGTGGGCACGATGATCAGCGAGAAGCTCTCGTGCACCGGGGCGTCGGTCTCGGTGCGCACCATCACGGTGGTGTAGCGGGCGTGCTGGGCGCCGGTGGTGAACCACTTGCGGCCGTTGATCACCCACGCATCGCCGTCCACCACGGCCGAGGTCCGCAGCCGCGTCGGGTCCGACCCGGCGATCCCGGGCTCGGTCATCGCGAAGCTGGGCCAGAACTCGGCCTCGACGATCGGGCGCAGGTACTTCTCCCGCCACTCCTCGCTGGCGTACCGGTCCAGCATCAGCGAGTCCTGGAGCGTGAAGGTGCCCAGCGCCACCTGGCCGAACTCGCTGCGCCCCTGCACCTCGTTGACGTGCACGTAGTCGAGGAACGGCAGCCCGCCGCCGCCGAGGTGCTCGGGGTGGCCGATCGCCCACAGCCCGGCCTCCCGCGCCTGCCGCTGCAGCCGCCCCATCAGCACGTCGGCCTCCGGCCCGCCCTCGTGCAGGACCGGCTCGGCCGGCTCCACCAGGTCGACCACGAACTCCTTGACCCGGGCGCGGAGCGCGCGCACCCGGTCCGGTACGTCGTCCGGCCCCTGCGCCGGCCCGCCGGTGGTCCGCGCGTTCATGTCGGTGCTCATCTCTCCTCCAGGTAGCGGGGGTTGCTGACGGCGACCTTGGCCCGCGCCCACGCGGCGAGGGCGGCGTTGACCGCCGGGTACCGCGGGTCGGCCTCGTCCAGGCCGGCGACCAGCTCGGCGAGCTCGGCGTTGTCGGCGACGCCGAGCTGGGCCAGTCGGGCGCGGTGGGCCGCGGCGTCGTCGTCGGCGGCGGCCAGCTGCCGCTCCACCAGCGCGACGACGTTGCTCGCCACCCGGCGGTGCAGCCGGTCCCGGTCGCCGTCGGCCGGGCGGTCGAGGTGCTCGCGGACCGCGGCGAGCAGCTCCGCCGGGTCGGGCCGGTCGTGGGCGGCCCGGGGGTCGGCGTGGCTCACCGCTGCCCCGAGATCGCCGCGCCGACGTCGTACGCGCCGCCGCCCTCGGGGGCCGCCACCTCGACGATCGGCTCGGGCCGGTCGTCGAACTCGGTGCGCAGCGCGCGGCTCATCACGGCGTGCATCTCGTACAGCGCCGTGATGTAGGTCAGCTCGAGCACCTCTTCGTCGGAGAGGTGCCGGCGCAGCGCGTCGAAGACCTCGTCGGCGACCCGGCCGCCGTCGTGCACGAGCGCGTCGGTGTAGGCCAGGACCGCCCGCTCGACCTCGTCGAAGTGCGGCGAGACCTGCCATCCGGCGACCGCCTCGACCTTCTCGTCGGGGACCCCGAGGGCGCGCAGCGCCTTGCAGTGCTGGGAGAAGACGAACTGGCTGCCGCGCGCCCAGCCGGCGCGGGTCTGGCCCAGCTCGCGCAGGACGGGGTCGAGCAGCCGCCGCTCGGAGCGGTACAGCACGAACCCCTGCACCGCGTGCTTGAGCACGTCCGGCACCAGCGCGAAGACGGTCCACCAGTCCCCCGGCGTACCGGTGTCGGTGCCGGGCTCGGCGACCGGGTCGCGGTCCCCGAAGAGCAGGTCGTACATCGAGGTCACGATCTCGGCCTCGGCCTCCGCGCGCGGGACCTGGCGCAGCCGCGGCACCTCAGGCCTCCGCCGGGACGACGCGGGCCGTGCGGTCGGCGGCGGTGCGGGGCTCGTGCCGCGCCTCGTCGGGCCCGATCTCGCGGGTCCAGGCGGCGAGCTCCAGCAGGATCCCGTCGGGGTCGAGGAAGTAGAGGGAGCGGATGAAGACGCCGGGGTGCATCTTCGCGGCGACGCCCCAGGGGCTGTCGTCGTGGTTGAGGATGAAGCCGGTGCGGACGCCGGCCGCGTCGAGGCGCTCCTTGTAGTCCTCGAACCGGTCCTCGGGGATCGTGAAGGCGACGTGGTTCATGGAGCCGACGGCGGAGGTGATCTCGCCGTACCCCGGCATGTCGGCCGCCGAGGAGACGCCCGGTACCGGGTCGGGGGCGTCGGGGAACCAGAAGAACGCCAGGTAGGAGCCGGGGCTGACCTCGAAGAAGAAGTGCTGGCCGCCGCCGTCCGGGAGCTCCAGGGTCTTCACCAGCGGCAGGCCGAGCAGGCCGGAGTAGAAGTCCACCGTGCGCCGCATGTCGGAGCAGACCAGTGCGAGGTGGCAGAAGCCGTCGATCTGGAACGGGGTCTCGTCGGTCATGGCGGGCCTCTCGGGTCGGTGGCTGGTCGGGTCGCGTGGTTCAGCGGGCGTTGCGCCGGGCGCGTTCCTCGTAGGCTGCCCGGGCTGCGGGGTCCGCCTGGGCCAGCACGTTCCCGGACTCGCCGACCTTGCCGAGCGCGTCCTGCAGCACCCGGGGCGAGGCGCCGATCGCCTTCATCAGCCCCTGGGTCCAGCGCGGCACCCACACCTCGGCGCGCGGTCTGCGGATGACCCCCTCGATGATCGCCGCCACGTCGTCGGCGGTGACGCTGGGCACGCCCTTGAGCGCGGGGATGCCCGAGGAGAGCTCGGTCTGCACCACGCTGGGCAGGATCATCGAGACGTCGAGGCCGTGCGGCCCCAGCTCGGCGCGGATCGCCTCGGTGAAGCCGACCACCGCGTGCTTCGAGGCGGAGTACGTCGCGCCGTCGGCGACCGCCATCCGCCCGACCGCCGAGGCGACGTTGACGATGTGGCCGTGGCCGCGCTCGACCATGCCGGGCGCGACCGCCTTGGTGCCGTTGATCGGGCCCAGCGTGTTGACGTCGAAGATCGCCCGGGTGACCTCGTCGGCCTCCTTGAGGATCGACCCGAGCGGCATGATCCCCGCGTTGTTGACCAGGACGTCCCAGGGACCGAGGTGACCGGTCGCCTCGAGGAACTCGCGCCAGGAGGCCGGCTCCGTGACGTCGAGCCGGGCGGCGGCGACCCGGTCGCCGAACGGGGCGATCGCGTCGGCGGCCAGGTCCGGGTCGAGGTCGCCGACGGCGACGGAGGCGCCGGCGCGGGCGAGGCGCTCGACGGTGGCGCGGCCGATGCCCCGCGCCCCGCCGGTCACGATGATGGACAGGCCGGCGATCTCACGAGACTCGGACACTTCGGCACCTCGACGCTCGTCTGACAGGAATCCCTGTCAGTCTTCGCACCCCGCGCAGAGTGTGTCAAGGGTCACACCACGACCCGTCGGCAGAAGTGCCGATATCTTGCGTGCCGTGACCCGCGGCCCCGACGCCGCTCCGGCACGTAGGTTGTGGCGCGTGACCTCCGCAGATTCCGGCGCCGCCCCCGCCCCGGCCGACGAGGGTGCCTGGACCACCCCGATGTCCGAGCTGCTCGAGCTGCTCGACCTCGCCCCGGCTCCCGACACCACCCACGGCCAGGACGTCTTCGCCGCCGAGCACGCGCGCACCAGCGTGCACACCGGCCACGTCTTCGGCGGTCTCGTCGCCGCCCAGGCGCTGGTCGCGGCGGCGCGCACCGTCGAGGGCTCCGGGACGGACCGGCCGCCCCACTCGCTGCACGCCTACTTCCTGAGAGCCGGCGACGCCCGGCGCCCGCTGCGGATGGAGGTGGCACGGCTGCGCGACGGCCGCTCCATCAGCCACCGCCGGGTGAGCGCCGTCCAGGACGGCGCGGTCATCATGGAGCTCACCTGCTCCTTCGCCACCGCCCAGCAGGGCGGCCGCCACCAGGTGACCGGCCCCACGGCTCCCGCACCGCACTCCCTGCGCGCCGACCACCACGTGCTGACCGAGGTGCTGCCGGGGCGCCACGCGTTCACCTCCTACGGCACGTCGCTCGACGCGTTCGAGCTGCGCACCGTCGGTCTCGGCCCCCACTGGTTCTCGACGCCGGCGCCGGCGGAGGAGCCGACGCTGATCTGGAAGCGGCCCGGCGCGACCGTGCCCGACGACCCGGTGCTGCACGCCGCTGCGCTCACCTACGCCAGCGACATGCGGATCCTGCACACGGCGCTGCGCCCGCACGCCCGGAGCGCGTACGACAGCAGCGTCTCCCCCGCGACCCTCGACCACGCCCTGTGGTTCCACCGCCCCTTCGACGTGAACTCCTGGACGCTGTGGCGCCTGGACTCGCCCTGGGCCGCCGACGGGCGGACCCTGACCCGGGCGCAGGTGCACCTGAGCGACGGGACGCTGGTGGCGAGCGCGGCGCAGGAGGGGTTGGTGCGGTTCCGGGGGTGAGGCGCCGGCGTCGGAATCACCGGTCGACCGGTGATTCGGTCACTTGACAGGCGTTGCATTGCCTGCCAAGTGACCGAAACCCCTGTCCCGCGTGACATCTGAGGAGCCTGAGGCACACGACCGGCCACTCCCCACACGGGCAACGATCTCCTCGCGAGCCCGTCAGCCCCGCACGAGCGCCCGCACCGCCTTCCGGTCGGTCTTGCCGACGCTGGTCAGCGGCACCGCCTCGACGATGCGCACCTCGCGCGGGTACTTGTACTTCGCCAGCCGCGCCTTCGCGAACTCCACCAGCTCCTCCGGCTCCGCGGCGTGGCCGGGGTGCAGCGCCACCACCGCGACCACCTCCTCGCCCTTGGCCTCGTCCGGTACGCCGACCACCGCCGCCCCGGCCACCGCCTCGTGCTCCAGCAGGGCGTCCTCCACGTCGCGGGGGAAGACGTTGAAGCCACCGCGGATGATCAGGTCCTTCACCCGGTCCACGATGTAGAGGTAGCCGTCCTCGTCGAAGCGGCCCACGTCACCGGTGTGCAGCCAGCCGTCGACCACCGTGCGCGCGGTCTGCTCGGGGTCGTTCCAGTAGCCGAGCATGATCCCGTCGCCCCGCAGGCAGATCTCGCCCTCCTCGCCGGTCGGCACGGGGTTGCCGAGCGGGTCCAGGATCGCCACCTCGTGCTGCGGCAGCGGCTTGCCGACGCTGCCCGGGCGGTTCTCCTCGACCGACGGCGGCGTCGAGATCACCGCGCTGGACTCGGTGCACCCGTAGCCCTCGAGCAGCGTGATGCCCAGCCCGCGCTCGGCCTCCTCGCGGATCGCCGGCAGCAGCGGGGCCGCCCCGGAGCCGCAGGAGGTGAGCGAGCTGAGGTCGTAGTCGGCGTAGGGCAGCGCCAGGATCATCTGCAGCATCGACGGCACCACGGAGCTGGACTCGATCTTGTACTCCTGGACCAGCTCGAGCCAGTTCTGGGCGTCGAACCAGCGCTGCATGAAGGAGGCGATCTGCCGGTCCGTGTGCAGCCCCGCGATCGTCACGATCAGGCCGAAGGCGTGCGAGAGCGGCAGCGGCAGCAGCGTGCGCGTGGCGTCGATCGACCGGGCGATCGCCTCGACGCCCCGGCCGGACTCCCACAGGCCGTGGTGGCTGAGCATCACGCCCTTGGCCCGGCCGGTGGTGCCTCCGGTGTAGAGCAGCGCGGCCAGGTCCTGGTCCGCGCGCGGCTCGATCGGCGCCGGGTCGGCGGTCTCCAGGTCGGCGTACGGGATCGCGTTCTCGACGCCCTCGGGCACGTCCCCGACCACGATCAGCTGCAGGTCCAGCCCCTGCGCGGCGGACGCGGCGAGCGGCACCAGCAGGTCGCTGACGATCACCGCCTTGGCCCCGGAGTCCTCCAGGATGTGGTGCAGCTCGGGCTCGGTCTGCAGGAAGATCACTGGGGTCACCACGGCGCCGGCCCGCCAGATCGCCTGGTAGCTGACGAAGACCTCGGGCGTGTTCATCATCAGCACCACGACGCGGTCGCCCGGCTCGATCCCGATCCTGCGCAGGCCGCCGGCGACCCGCGCGGCCCGGTCGTGGATCTCACCCGTGGTGTGCCAGGCGCCCTCGAACCACAGCGTGTCGAAGTCACCGACCCGTTCGTAGTACTCCTCCGCGAGCCTGGCCAGGTTGTGCTTGCCGGTCTCCGCGGCACCCGCGGCCGCGGCGCTCATCGGGCCACCTCCGTCCCGGCCGCGGCCGAGAGCGCGATCAGCGCCACCTCGTCGAGCGCCTCGACGTCGTCGCCGAGCAGGAACCGGTCCACCTTGGCGCGCCGCCAGTACAGGTGGGCGTCGTGCTCCCAGGTGAAGCCGATCCCGCCGTGCACCTGGACGAGCGTCTCGGCGGCCAGCTCCAGGGCGGACGCGGCCGCCGCCTTCGCCGCCGCGGAGGCCAGTGGCAGCTCGTCGGGCGCCTGGTCGGCCGCCCAGGCCGCCCACCAGACCAGGGACCGCAGCTGCTCGACCTCCACGTAGACGTCGACCAGCGCGTGCTTGACCGCCTGGTAGGAGCCGATCGGGCGACCGAAGGCGTGCCGCTCCTTGGCGTAGGCCACGCCGATCTCCAGCGCCCGCGCCGCGGCGCCGAGGCCCTCCGCGGCCAGGACCACGCGGCCGACCCGCTCGGCGTGGGTCCAGCGCTCCGCGGCTCCGTCCGCGACGGCAGCGACCACCTCGCCCTCCTCCAGTACGACGTCCGCCAGTCCCCGCGTCGGGTCGACCGGCGTGCGGCGGGTGACGCCGCCCCGGGCGAGCACCACGTCGTCGCCGCGCCGGGCCAGGAAGACCTCGGCGCCGGCGGCGTCCAGGACCGGGCCGCCGTCGCTCACCGCGACCGCCAGGCTGCCGTCGGCGAGCGCGGCCAGCCGGTCGGCGTCGCCCTCGAGCAGCACCGCCGCCCGGCCGAAGGTGACCAGGGAGGGGCCGGCCAGGACCCGGCCGGCCTGCTCGGCGACGACGGCCAGGTCGAGGACCGAACCGCCGCCACCGCCCGCCTCCTCCGGAACGGTGATCGCGGCGAACCCGCTCTTGGCCAGCTCGGTGCGGCCGGGCCCGATCGCGGCGTCCGGGTCGTCCAGCGCGGCGCGGGCCGCGGCGGGCGAGGCGGAGCCGGCCAGGAAGTCGCGCGCGGCCGCGGCGAGGTCGCGCTGCTCGTCACTCAGGTCGAAGTACATCGCTGTCCCCCTCAGGCGCCCGCTGCCGCGAGCTCTCGGAACGTCTTGTCCTTGTCGGCGCGCGGCTCCGGCGGGAGGCCCAGCACCCGCTCGCCGATGATGTTGCGCAGCACCTCGTTGGTCCCGCCGGCGATCGCCATGCCGGGCAGCCCGGCCTGCAGCATCTGCCAGCCGGCGTTGCCCGCGGCGTCGGCGGCGTAGACCGCGTCGTCCCCGAGCAGCCGCACCGCGAGGTCGGCCAGCTCCCGGGCGGCGCGGGTGCCGGCGAGCTTGCCGGCGGAGGCCTCGGGGCCGGGGAAGGTGCCCCGCGACAGCGCCGTGAGCAGCCGGTAGCCGGTGTAGCGCGCGCCGAGCGTGGCGACGTAGGAGCGCGCGAAGTCCTGACGGACCAGCGCCTGCCGGACCTCGGCGAGCGCGCCGATCCGGGACGCGACGTGCTCGGCGACCTTCTCGACGTTGGCGCCGATGTCGCTGCCGCCGCCGCCGAGGGTGAGCCGCTCGCTCATCAGCGTGGTCAGCGCGACGCGCCAGCCGTCCCCGACGTCGCCGAGCCTCTCGGAGTCGCGGATCACCACGTCGTCGAAGAACACCTCGTTGAACTCGGCGCCGCCGGTCATCTGCCGCAGCGGCCGCGCGGTGACGCCGGGGGCCTTCATGTCGACCACGAACATCGTCAGCCCGCGGTGCTTGGCCACGTCCGGGTCGGTGCGGGTGAGCAGGATCCCGTAGTCGGAGAGGTGGGCCAGGGTGGTCCAGACCTTCTGCCCGGTGACGTGCCAGTCGCCCTGCTCGTCCTGGACCGCGCGGGTGCGCAGCGCGGCGAGGTCGCTGCCGGAGGCCGGCTCGCTGAACAGCTGGCACCACACGTCGTCGCCGCGCAGCAGCCGCCGGAGGTACCGGTCCTTCTGGTCGTCGCTGCCGTGCCCGATCACGGTCGGTCCGCACATGCCGATGCCGATCAGGTTGATCAGCGCGGGGATGCCGGCGCGGGCCACCTCCTGGTCGATGATCGCCTGCTGCATCGGCGTACCGCCCCGGCCGCCGGCCTCGACCGGCCAGGTCACGCCGACGTAGCCGGCGTCGTACAGCAGCGCCTGCCGGCGGCGCGAGACCTCGTTGTCGAAGGCCCGCCCCTCCTCGGCGCGGTCGCCCAGCTCGGCCTTGTGCTCGGCGAGGAAGGCACGCACCTCGGCCCGCCAGGCCGCCTCGTCGGGGGTGTCGTCGAAATCCATCCTGGTCCTTCCTCGCAGGGTGTGAGCCACGCCACATCGGCGACCTCAGGGTGGCATGAAACTTTTCGGCACTCAAGCATGGAAATGCACCGAGGCTCGCGGTTGGATGGACCGTCATGACCGCCCCCGAGCCCGCTGCCGACACCGGATCGACGACCGGTCCGCGGCGCGCGCGACGGACCCAGGCGGAGCGGCGGGCGGCGACCCGCGGAGCGCTGCTCGACGCGACCATCGACGTGCTGGTCGACCGCGGGTACGCCGGCCTGACCACGGTCGCGGTCTGCGAGCGCGCCGGGGTGACCCGCGGAGCGCAGGCCCACTACTTCGCCACCAAGGCCGAGCTCGTGGTCGAGGCGCTCAGCCACCTCACCGACCGGCTGGTGGCCGACCTGGCGGCCAAGCCGCTCGGCGCGCCGGACGGGGGCGAGGGCGGTCCGCGGGCGCAGTACGCGGTGCTGGTCGACCGGCTCTGGGAGATCTTCAGCGGCCCGGTCTCCTTCGCCCAGCTCGAGTTGCTCACCGCCGCCCGCACCGACGACGACCTGCGCCGCCACCTCACCCGCTTCGAGCGGGCGGTGATGACGACGCTCGGCGACGGCGCGCGGCAGGCCGCGCCGCACCTGGTCGACCGGCCCGAGTTCGGCGCCGCGATGGCGACCACCATCGCCACCATCCGGGGGCTGCGGATGATGCGGGCCGTCGCCAGTGAGCGGACCGTGCGGCGGCACTGGTCCGAGGCGCGGGAGCAGTTGCTGGCGGGGTTGCCGGAGGTCTGAGGGGCCGGCGCTGCAGGAATCACCGGTTGACCGGTGATTCCTGCGCTTGTCACCCGTTGCAACGGGTGACAAGCGCACGAAGTCCCTGTCCGGCGTGACCGGAGTGAAGCCAGAGGCACACGACCCCGGCGCCCGAGCCACCCGCCAGCGCACCCGCCAGCGCACCCGTCAGCGCACCCGGAGCCGCCGCAGCAGCCGCAGCTGCCCGTTGCCCATCCCGACGAACCTCTCCAGCGCCATCCCCGGCGGTGGCCCGACGGGGCCGATCCGGGACGCGGCGATGGTCTGGGACTCCGTGTACTTGCGGATCCCCTCCGGCCCGTGGCGGCGCCCCAGCCCGCTGTCGCCCATCCCGCCCATCCCGGCCTCGATGGAGCCGGCGGCCAGCGCGGCGCCGTCGTTGATGTTGACCGAGCCCGCCCGGATCCGCCGCGCCAGCTGGTCGGCGCCGGCGAGATCGCGACTGAAGACCGACGCCGACAGCCCCGCCGACCCCTGGTTGGCGATCCGCAGCGCCTCCTCGTCCCCCGAGGACCGGTAGAGCGCGACCACCGGCCCGAAGGTCTCCCCCAGGCACAGGTCCATCTCCTCGGTGACGCCCTCCAGCACGGTCGGGGCGTAGCAGTACGGGCCGATGTCCGGCCGCGCCCGACCGCCGGCCAGCACGGTCGCCCCCTTCGCCACCGCGTCCGCCACGTGGGCCGTCACCTTCTCCAGCTGCGCCTCGGACGCCAGCGACCCGACGTCGCAGCCGAAGTCGAAGGCCTGCCCCAGCCTCTGCCCGCTGGTGTGGGCCAGCAGCCGCTCGCGGAACTCCTCGTAGACGGCGCCGTCCACGACCACCCGCTCGATGTGGATGCACATCTGCCCGGTGTTGGCGAACGCCGCGGCGACGGTGCCGCGCGCGGCGACGTCCAGGTCGGCGTCGGCGCGCACGATCAGCGGGTTCTTCCCGCCCAGCTCCAGCGAGGCGCCGATCAGCCGCCGCGCCGCCCGCTCGGCCACCGCCCGGCCCGTCGCGGTGGAGCCGGTGAAGGAGACGTAGTCGACGTGGTCCACCAGTGCCTCGCCGATCGGCGCGCCGGGGCCGGCGACCACCTGCCACACGTGCTCGGGCAGACCCGCCTCGGCCATCAGCGCCCGGGTCCACAGCAGCGTCAGCGGCGTCTGCGGGTCGGCCTTGCCGACCAGCGTGTTGCCCGCGAGCAGCGCCGGGATCGCGTCGCCGACGCCGAGGTAGAGCGGGTAGTTCCACGGCGAGATGATCCCGACCACGCCCTTCGGCATCCGCACCTCGCGCACCGACGTCAACCCCGGCATCGCGCCGCGCACCTTGCGGTCGGCCAGGTACGACGCGCCGCGCCGCGCGTAGTGGCGGGCCAGGTTGGCGACCTGGAGCACCTCCTGCCAGGCGTGGAAGCGGGCCTTGCCCATCTCCCACTGGATCAGGTCCATCACCTCGTCCTGCCGCTCGACGAGCAGGTCGTGGAAGCGCAGGACGACCGCGGCGCGCTCGTCGAAGGGCAGCTCCGCCCAGGCCGGCTGCGCGCCCCGCGCCAGGTCGACCGCCGCGGCCACGTCCGCCGGGACGCCGGCCGGGACCGGCGCGGTCGGGCGGGCGTCGTACGGGGCCGTGGCGGTGAGGGCTCCGTCGCCGCCGGAGGCGGGCACGGCCACCCAGCGGGTCAGCGAGGCGAGGCGGTGGTCGGTGAACCAGGAGGGGCGGAATCCGGACCCGTCGGACGTGGCGGACGTGGCGGCCCCCGGGGCGGTCGACTCGGCGAGCGTCATCGCGCACCCCCCGTCGGAGCCGTGCGGACCAGGTCGAGCGGCTGGCCGTCCTTGGGGAACGGCAGCGAGTGGTTGTCGAGCGGGACGACGTACCCCGGCGGGACGCTCCACCGGTACTCGCGCAGCATCCGGAGCATGATCGCCTTGATCTCCATCCCGGCGAAGTAGAGGCCGATGCACTTGTGCACGCCGCCGCCGAACGGCTCCCAGGCGTAGCGGTGGGACTTGTCCTCGCGCCGCCGCGGCCCGAAGCGCTCGGGGTCGAAGACGAAGGGGTTGGTCCAGTACTCCTCCATCAGGTGCGACCACTGCACGCAGACCATGGCGTCGGTGCCGGCGGGGATCCGGACGCCCTGCACGACGGTGTCCTTGACCGTGTGCCGCGACAGCATCGGCACGGGCGCCCGCAGGCGCAGCGCCTCCCGCATCACCAGGTCGATGCTCTCCAGCCCCTCCAGCTCGGCCAGCGTCGGCTCGGGTCCCAGCGCGAGGGCCTCGGCGCGGCACCGCTCCTGCCACTCGGGGTGCTGCCCGAGGTACTGCAGCATCGTCGAGGTGGTGATGGTGGAGGTGTCGTGGGCCGCCATCATCAGGAAGATCATGTGGTTGACGACGTCGTCGTCGGAGAACCGGTCGCCGTCCTCGGTCTCGATGTGGCACAGCACGGAGAAGATGTCGTCGGTCCGCTCGGCGCGCTTGGCCGGCAGGTAGTGGCGCAGGAACTCCTCCAGCACCCTGCGACCGCGGAAGGCGCGCCCCCACCGGGTCAGCGGCACGTCCGCGCGCACGATCCCCGCGGCGGCCTGGACGCAGGCGATGAACGCGCGGTTGACCCGGTCCATCTCGGCGCGGGTGTGGTCGGCAGCGCCGCCCATGAAGATGTCCGCGGCGATGTCGAGGGTGAGCTGCTTCAGGCGCGGGTACGCCGGGAAGGCGGCGTCGCTCCCCCACTCGTCCATGCCGCGGGCGATCGCCGGGTGCATCGCCTCGGCGTAGGACTCCAGCCGGGTCCGGGTGAACGCCTCCTGCATGATCCGCCGGTGGCCGTGGTGCTCCTCGAAGTCCATCAGCATCAGGCCGCGGGTGAAGAACGGCCCGACGATCTGACCCCAGGCCGGCCCGTTGGCGAAGGCCTTGTCGCGGTTGGTCAGCGCCTCCTCACAGGCGTCGGGGCCGAGCAGCATGACGGCGTCGGTGGTGAAGGCGTTGAACGGCGCCACCGGGCCGTAGGTCTCCCACTGGTGCCGCATCAGCGCCACCGGGTCCTTGGCGTAGTCGAAGATGCGGCCGAAGACCGGGAGCCCCCGGTCGCCGGGATCCAGGGCCGGGATCGGGCGCGCGGCCCGGGGCCCCTCTCCGCGCCGCTGCCGGGTTCGCTCGGCGGTGACCTGACTCATCGCGCCTCCTCGGGCGTCGTCAACTGTGACGTACGTCATAGGCGAGCATGATTCTGAAAGGGGACCCTGTCAACCTTCCTCCCCGGCGCCTCTCGGCCTCCCCGTGCGGGGCGGCGCGGCGTGAGAGGGTGGGGTCATGGCCGTGCAGTCCGGTGTCTACCGCGGGGTGAGCGCCGAGGACCGCGCCTCGGAGCGCCGCGCCCGGCTGCTCGCGGCCACGCTGGAGGTGTGGGCGGACCCGGAGCAGCGCACCACGATGACCGCCGTGTGCAGCGCGGCCGGGCTCACCGAGCGCTACTTCTACGAGAGCTTCCGCAGCCTCGACGACGCGCTGCGCGCCGTCCTCGACTCCGTCGCCACCGAGATCGAGGAGGTCACCCAGGCCGCCGCCGAAGCCGCCGGGCAGGACCCCGTCAGCCAGGCCACCGCGGTCCTCGAGGCCTTCGTGCGGTTCCTCACCGACGACCCGCGCAAGGGCCGGGTCGCGGTGATCGAGGCCGGCGCGATGCCCGCGCTCCGCGCCCGCCGCACCGAGATCCTGCGCGACTTCGGGCACCGCTCCGCCGTCGACGCCCGCGACCGCCTCGGCCTGCCGCACCGCAGCGCGCACGAGGAGGAGATCGCCGGCCTGCTGTTCATCGGCGGCATGGCCGAGCTCGTCACCGCGTGGCTGGACGGGGCGCTGGAGGCCACCCCCGAGGAGATCGTCGCCACGGCGGGCAAGAGCCTGCTGGCCCTCTACGCCTGACCGGCGCGCCGGCCGCGGGTGGGTGGGTACGGCTCGGGCGGGGGTCGTGTGCCTGAGACCCCGGTATGGCGATGCCTCAGGCACACGACCCGACCCCACCGGGGCCCAACCACGGCCAGCGAGCCTCGTGTGCCCGACACCCCCACATAGCGATGCCTCAGGCACACGACCCAGACGTCAGCCCGCCAGGTGCCCCCACCGCTCGGCGAGCTGCGCCCACGGGCCGACGGCGGCGATCCCGCCGTCCACGAGCACGACGACCCGGTCCGCCTGGGCCAGCGCCGCGCGCTTGGAGGTGGCGCCGATGACGGTGGTGTCGCGGGACCGCAGCGCGGACCACAGCTCGATCTCGGTGGCGGCGTCCAGCGCGCTGGAGACGTCGTCGGCGAGCAGCAGCTCGGCGTCGGCCGCCAGCGCCCGGGCCAGGGCGAGCCGCTGGACCTGGCCACCGGAGAGCCGCACGCCGCGGTGCCCGACCAGCGCCTTCGGGCCACCGGCCGCCGCGACGTCCTCGCCGAGGCGGGCGTCGGCGACCGGCTGGTCGAAGGCCCGGTCGTGCCCGAGCTGCACGTTGTCGGAGAACGAGCCCGACAGCACCCGCGGGACCTGCGCGACGTGGCCGACCTGGCCGGGCTTGAGGAAGACCTCGGGGTCGGAGACGTCCTCGCCGTTCCAGCGCACCGCGCCGCGGTGGTCGATCAGCCCCGCGAGCGCCGCGAGCAGGCTCGACTTGCCGGAGCCGACCTGGCCGACCAGCAGCACCAGCTCGCCGCGCTCGACCGCGAGGTCGACCGACTCGACGCCGATCGTGCCGTCGTCGTGGACCGCGGAGAACCCGGCCAGCTCGAGCCGGTCGAGCCGGACCCGCCTCACCGGGTCCGGGTCCGGGGCCTCGCCGGTGACCAGGTCGATGCCCTCGGGCAGCGTGGTCAGGTCGCGCCCACCGGCGAACCGGCTGGTCGCACGCTGCCAGGCCCGGGTGCCGGGCGCCTCGGTGACGACGGCGCCGGAGACCCGGCCGAACCAGTCGAAGCCGCTGACCGCGGTGGCCACCAGCAGCGCCGTGGCCAGCCCCCACACGTCCGCCAGGTACAGGGCCCAGGCGGCGACCACGCCGACCTGGACCATCACGATCGGCACGCCGTCCAGGCACGCCTGGACCCGGTGCTCGAAGACCGCGGCCTCGACCCGGCCGCCGTCGACGCGGCGCAGGTGCGCACGCACCTGCGGGGTCCGGCCGGCCAGCTTCACGGTGCGCGCCGACTCCACCGCGGAGACCACGGCCCGCCCGAACGAGGCCCGGGCCGCCGAGGAGCGCGAGGCCGAGCGGCCGGCGATCGGCCGGCCCAGCGTCGCGGCGAGGGCGCTCGCGAGCATCACCGCGAGCAGGATGCCACCGGCCAGCCAGGTGCCGCCGACGACCATGGTGATCAGCGCGATCAGCAGTCCGTTGACGAAGTCGACCCAGCGGTCGGCGTACCGGGCGTAGCGGTCGGCGTCCATCGTGCGGGCGACCACCTCGCCCGGCGGCGTGCGCGGCAGGCGACGGGTACGGATCTGGCCGAGCAGCACCGTCATCCGGACCCGCAGCATGACCTCGATCCACCAGCGCGGGTAGCGCCGGAAGGCGTCGGCCAGGAACAGGGGCGCGGAGAGCAGGGCGACCACCAGCAGCACGGTCAGCAGCAGCGTCGACTCACCGGCGGCGAGCCGCTCGACGACGTGGCCCCACAGGAAGCCGGTGATCACACCCAGCGGCGCCATCACCGACCCGCCCAGGAAGAGCAGGATCGACCAGGCGCCCCACCACGGCCGGATCCACAGCGCGTGCCAGATGCCACGGGTCAGCGACGGACCGGAGCCGACCTCGGGCCGCTCCGGCGGGGCGCCGACGCGGCGCCGGGCACCGACGCCCGCCGCCGGCTCCGCCCGCTCGTGCGGTACGGCGGCGGCCGCCTCACACGGGCAGGCGGAGCGGCGGCTCACAGGTCGGCGACGACGACGTCGAGC
>NZ_JBEGDJ010000064.1:0-22268 GCF_040191335.1 Nocardioides sp. YIM 152588
GGGTGCGGGAGAGGCCGTGCAGGGCCTTGCTCTCGCGCAGGTCGTCGGGGCGCTGGACGTCCAGGACGCCGTCGCCCTTCTCCACGAGCAGCGCGCCGGACGGGCCGGACGGGCCGGGCGCGCCGGACGTGCTGGACCCCGCGGACGCGGTCGAGGGGGCGCCGGCGCCGGGACGCGTCGTCGCGGTGTGGGGCCCCGCGGGCGCGCCGGGGCGGAGCACCGTCGCGGTGACGCTCGCCGCGGAGCTGGCCCGCCGCGACCTGCCGACGCTGCTGGTCGACGCCGACCCCTACGGCGGCAGCGTGGCCCAGCAGCTCGGCGTGCTCGAGGAGGTCTCCGGGCTGCTGGCCGCCGCCCGGCTGGCCGCGGCCGGCACCCTCGCCGAGCGCGGTGCCTCCGTGCGCCGCCGCCTCTCCGACCGCCTGAGCCTGGTCACCGGGCTGCCGCGGGCCGACCGCTGGGCGGAGGTGCGGCCCGACACCCTCGGCCGGCTCGTCGCCGACGCCCGGCTCGAGGCGACCGTGGTGGTGGACACCGGCTTCAGCCTGGAGTGGGAGTCCGGCGGTGACCCGCTCGCGCGGCCCGCCCGCAACGGCCTCACGCTCGAGGCGCTGGAGGCCGCCGACGAGGTGGTGGCCGTCGGGTCCGCCGACCCCGTCGGGCTGGCGCGGCTGGCCCGCGGGCTCGGCGAGCTGCGCGACCGGGCCCCGGGCGCCGTCGTACGGGTGGTGGTCAACCGGATGCGGCCCACCCTGGGCTGGAGCGAGGGCGACGTGTCCGCGATGCTCGCCGGGTTCGGCGCCGACCGCGGGATCCACCTGCTGCCCGACGACCAGCCGGCGCTGGACCGGGCCCTGGTCGCCGGCCGGACGCCGGTGGAGGAGGGGGAGTCGCCGTTCACCCGCGCCGTGGCGGCACTGGTGGACGCCATGCCCGGGATGCCGCCCGCGCCGCGCGCGCCGCGGCGCCGGCTCAGGCGCTGAACAGCAGGTAGAGGCCGCCGGCGGTGAACGCGACCATCACCACCAGGAGCGGCAGCTGCCCGGTCACCTGGTGCCGGCGCGGCAGCACCTCCAGCGCCCGGTCGTGGGCGGCCACGGCCGCCGTCACGTGGCCGATCACGACCGCCAGCACCTTGGTCGTCGCCAGCACCGTCGGGTGGTAGGCGAACCAGTACGCCGGCTGCAGCCCGGCCGTGCCGAGCATGTCCCACCCGCGGCCGAACGGGTCGCTGGCCCGGGCCAGGGTCAGGGTCCCGGTGTCGATCAGCAGCGTCAGGTAGTGGGCGGCGATGTAGGCCGCGATGATCGGCACCATCGAGTGGGCGAACACCGACGGCAGGCGCCGGTGCGGAACCTCGAGCCGGGTGAACCGGACGCGCGGCAGCCCGCCGCGCAGGGAGACGTCGAACCCGACCGCGGCGCAGGCCAGCGCCAGCGCGCCCGTCGCGGTCCCGCAGAAGACGAGCAGCCCGACGTTGTCGAGGGTGAACTTCGACCACTCGGAGTCGTAGGTCGTGGTGATCCAGAAGCTCGACTCGCGGAACGAGTCGAAGGCGGTGCTGCCGAAGAGGACGCCGACCACCGCGACCAGGCCCGGCCGCGGGGTCACGGTGGCCAGGTTGGCCAGCGGGCTGCGGACCACGAGGCGACCCTCGTGGCGGGCCCAGATCGAGAGCCGGCCGACGAGGGTGGAGTACACCTCGAACGGATCGGCGCGCTCGTAGAAGCGGTTGCCGAACACGGCGCCGCCGATCAGCATGGCGCCCACGTAGAGCGCGCACCACAGGCGGACGGCACCCAGGTCGTCGGGGTAGCGGTAGACCAGCTCGAGCCAGACGAACGCGTAGAGGCCGAGCGCCGCCGGCCAGTGGCCCAGCCGCTCGGGGTAGTCGAGGATCCCGCGCTCGGGGTCGCCGCCGGAGGCGCGGGCGAGCAGGCCGTTGATCGTCCGCATCGGGCTGATCGCGCGCCACACCGGGCCGAGCAGCAGGGATGCCGCCACGAGGCCGACCCACCACCACACGTAGACGATGCCGAAGAACGGGTTGGTCAGCGAGTTCTCGCCCGCCACCGCCGTCACCGCGGCGAACAGGAACACCACCATGCCCAGCGCCCGCGCGAGCGCGGCGGTCACCGGGGCGGCGGTCGCCCGGTCGAGCCACGACCACGCGGGGCGGCCACCCGGCACGGCGTACCGCGGGGTGCGCCAGGCGAGGATCAGGACGCCGAAGGAGACGAGCAGGGCCGTGACGGCGCCGGCGACGGCGAGGCCGAGGGGGATCGGGAGGTCGGCCTGACCTCCGATCCCGTGCGCCTCGATCACTGGACCTCGAGCTGGACGATCACCTGGTCCAGGTCGTGCGACTCCACGGCGACGACGCCCGGACGGTCGATGACGATCTTGAAGGTCGTGCTGCCCGACTCGTACTCGAGCTCCTGCTCCGGGTCGGAGTGGATGTGGATCTCGCCGGGCTGGTCCGCGGTGACCTCCAGGTCGACCGGCTGACCGGCCTCGACCTCGACCCGCTCGCCGACCGGGGTCACGGAGTCGCCCTCGAAGTCGATCTCCACCACGACCGCGTCGGCCGAGCCACCGCCGTCGCCACTGCCGCCACTGCCGCCGTCGGCGTCGCCGCCGCAGGCGGTGAGGGCGACGGCCAGGGCCAGTGCCGCGGTGGTCGCGCCGAGGCGCCGTAGGTCGATCATCGATCCGCCTTCCGTCCGTGTCCGCCGCGCGACTTCCGGTGGCGGACACCCGCCCCCTGCGTCGCGTCGTCTGTCAGACTCTCACGAAGCAGGGTGGAGCGGCCGGAGGGGGCCGGGGAGGAGGCCAGGAGCATGGCGGACAGGGTGCGGCCGCGGGACCTGGCCTTCCTCGCCGAGGAGACGCCCAGCACCCCGGCCCACAACGCGACCATCGAGATCTTCGACCCGGGCGAGGGTGAGGGCGCGCTGGACTACCAGCGGCTGGTCACCCTGATCAGCGACCGGATCGCCTTCGTGCCGCGCTACCGGCAGCGACTGCAGTCGGTCCCCGGCCACCTGGCCAACCCCCTGTGGATCGACGACGACGCCTTCGACATCGCCTTCCACGTGCGGCGTTCGGCGCTGCCGCGGCCGGGCACCGGCGCGCAGCTGCGCGAGCTGGTGTCGCGGATCGTCTCCCGCCCGCTGGACCGCGGGCGCCCGCTGTGGGAGGTCTACTTCGTCGAGGGGCTCGAGGGCGGGCGGGTGGCCCTGCTGTCCAAGACCCACCAGGCGCTCGTCGACGGCGTCCAGACCGTCGACCTCGGGCAGCTGCTGCTCGACCCGTCGGCCACCCAGCGCGACCTCGAGCCCGACGACTGGAAGCCGCGCCGGGCCCCGACGCCCGCACACCTGGTCGCCGGCGCCATGCGCGACTCGATGACCGACACCGGCACGGTGCTGGACACCCTGCGCACGGGCTCGCGGGCGGTGGTCCGCGAGGCGGACGCCCGCAGCAGGCGGGCGCGCGCCTTCGTCGACGCGGTGACGGGCCGCCGGCCGCGCAACGGCGGCGCGATCAACGGCCCGCTCTCCCAGCAGCGCCGCGTGGTCACCGTGGACACCCGCCTGGCCGACTACCGGAAGGTGCGCGACGCCCACGGCGGCACCGTCAACGACGTCATCCTCGCCACCGTCGCCGGCGGCCTGCGGAGCTGGTTGATGGCCCGAGCCGAGTCCCTCGGCGGGCTCCGCCGGATCCGGGCCCTGGCACCGGTGTCGGTGATCGACGAGGAGCTCGAGGCGACCTCGCTGGGCAGCCAGATCGCCGCCCACTTCGTCGACCTGCCGATCGGCGAGCCCAGCCCGCTGGTGCGGCTGCACCAGGTCTCCTACTCCTTCCAGGCGCACGCCGAGACCGGGCGCAGCGTGGCCGCCAACCGCCTCGCCGGGATCGCCGGCTTCGCGCCGACCACGTTCCACGCCATCGGCTCCCGGGTGGCGGCGACCGAGGTGCGGCGCGGCTACCAGCTCTCGATCACCAACGTCCCGGGTCCGCAGGCACCGCTGTACGCCGCGGGCGCGCAGATGCTGGCGACCTACCCGGTGCCGCCGCTGGTGGCCGGCCACCCGCTGTCGATCGGCGTGACGTCGTACGACGGCGGGGTCTACTACGGCCTCACCGCGGACCGGGACTGGATCCCCGACATCGACCTGCTGGGCACCTGCATCATCGAGGCGCTCGACGAGCTGCTCGACGTCTCCGCGGCGAGCCGGACGCGGGCGCCGCGGGGGCGCCGCGCGGGCCGCAAGCCGACGCCGAAGCCGGCACCGAAGGGGTGAGCCGGGCGGCGCCGCGGGCCCGTCCTGGCACGCCGGGGGCTCTCGTGGCGGGGGTTATGGTCGCAGCATGGACGCCATCACCTACCCGCCGGCTCCATCGAACGAGCCGAACCTGACCTACGCGCCCGGCACCCCCGAGCGCACCGACCTCGCGCAGGCGATCGGCGAGCTCGCCGCGACCGAGCACGACCTGCGCGCCCACATCGGCGGGGAGTGGGTGAGCGGCGGCGGCGAGGAGTTCCAGGTCGTCCAGCCGCACCGCCACGCCCACGTCCTCGGCACCGCCCGGCACAGCAGCAAGGCCGACGCCGAGCGCGCGGTCGAGGCGGCCCGCGAGGCGGCACCCGGCTGGCGCGCGCTGTCCGCCGACGACCGGTGCGCGATCCTGCTCAAGGCCGCCGACCTGCTCGCCGGGCCGTGGCGACAGCGGCTCAACGCGGCCACCGTGCTGGGCCAGTCGAAGACCGCCTTCCAGGCCGAGATCGACGCCGCCTGCGAGCTGATCGACTTCTGGCGCTTCAACGTGCACTACGCCAAGCAGATCCTGGCCGAGCAGCCGATCGCGAACAGCCCGGGCGTCTGGAACCGGACCGACCACCGGCCGCTGGAGGGGTTCGTCTACGCCATCACCCCGTTCAACTTCACCGCCATCGCCGGCAACCTGCCGACCGCGCCGGCGCTGATGGGCAACACGGTGATCTGGAAGCCGTCCCCGACGCAGCAGCTCGCCGCCAGCCTGACCATGGAGCTGCTGGAGGAGGCGGGGATGCCGCCGGGGGTGATCAACATGCTGCCCGGGGACGGGCTCGACGTCTCCGAGGTCGCGCTGCACCACCCGGACCTGGCCGGCATCCACTTCACCGGCTCCACCGGCACGTTCCAGCGCCTGTGGCAGGCGGTCGGCGCCAACCTGACCGGGTACCGCTCCTACCCCCGCCTGGTGGGGGAGACCGGCGGCAAGGACTTCGTGATCGCCCACCCCTCCGCCGACCCGGACGTCGTACGGGTCGCGCTGATCCGCGGCGCGTTCGAGTTCGCCGGGCAGAAGTGCTCGGCGGCCTCGCGGGCGTACGTCGCGCGGTCGGTGTGGGAGCGGATGGGCCAGGACCTGCTCGACCAGACCGACGCCCTGGCGATGGGCGACCCGGCCGACTTCGGCAACTTCCTCGGCGCCGTGATCGACCGCCGCGCCTACGACAAGCACGAGGCGGCGATCGCCCGGGCCTACGCCACCTCCGGGCTGACCGTCGCGGCCGGCGGCTCCACCGACGCCGAGGTCGGCTACTTCGTGCGGCCCACCGTCGTGCTCGCCGACGACCCGACCGACGCGATGTTCTCCACCGAGTACTTCGGGCCGATCCTGGTCGTCCACGTCTACGACGACGGCGACTTCGAACGGGTGGTGACCCAGGCGGAGTCGGCGGCGCCGTACGCGCTCACCGGCGCGGTGATCGCCCGCGACCGCGCCGCGGTCGCGTGGGCCGCGGAGGAGCTGCGGTTCGCGGCCGGGAACTTCTACATCAACGACAAGCCGACCGGTGCGGTCGTCGGCCAGCAGCCGTTCGGCGGGGCCCGGGCGTCCGGGACCAACGACAAGGCCGGTGCGCCGGTGAACCTGATGCGCTGGACGTCGCCGAGGTCGATCAAGGAGACGCTGGTGCCGCCGAGGGACTACCTGTACCCGCACATGTTCTGACGGGCCGAGCGCGTCTCAGCTTCGCTCCGCCGCGCGGTCGGCCGCGCGGTCGGCCGCGCGGTCGGCCGCGCGGTCGAGGTTTGCGGTCGGCCACCGCGGTGGGGGTGGCGGGTC
Organism: Nocardioides sp. YIM 152588; assembly: GCF_040191335.1. Classification (NCBI taxonomy): domain Bacteria; kingdom Bacillati; phylum Actinomycetota; class Actinomycetes; order Propionibacteriales; family Nocardioidaceae; genus Nocardioides; species Nocardioides sp. YIM 152588. The sequence goes on from NZ_JBEGDJ010000064.1 coordinate 6,121, forward strand.
GTGTGCCTCAGGCTGACCACGCGTCACACCTGACAGGCACTTCATGCGCTTGACAGGCGTTGCAACGGCTGTCAAGCGTCGGAATCACCGGTCGACCGGTGATTCCGACACCCGCCGGCCTCACCCCGCCAGATACTCCGCGGCCACCCGCTCCTCGGCCCGCAGCGCGCTCCCCAGCAGCTTGCCGACGAGGTCCTCGATCTTGCCGCCGACCAGCGGCACGCGGATGGTGATGTCGAGGGTCACGGTGCGCGACGTCGCCCCGTCCACGGGCGGCGCGATGACCGAGGTGCCGGTGATCTCGCCCGGCTTGCCGGGGATCTCCATGTGGATGTCGGCGTCGGTCGCGGTGCCCCAGTCCTCGGACTGCACGATGGTGGTCGTGGAGCCGACGATCTTGCGGGCGAACGAGGGCACCTTGTCGGTCGGCAGGCTCATCTCGGTCCGCACCGTCATGCCGGCGCCCGGGCCGCCGGTGACGTCGACGTCGTACGACGTCGCCTTCTGGCTGCGGCAGACCTCCTCGCGGAACGCGGGGTCGGCGAGCATCGCGGCGACGGCCTCGGCGTCGGCGGGGTAGGTGAGGGTGTGGACCATGCGGGTGGTCATGGCGGGGCGCGCTCCTTCGGGGCGGGGACGGTCGCGGTGCCGCGGGTCGGTTGTGATCGTTCCCCGGCGGTCCTAGTGTCGCAAGCGTGTCAGTGACGGCGCAGCAGGCATCCAGCGAAGTGGCCTCCAGAGAACGGCTCTTCGAGCAGGCCGCCGCGGCGGCGCGGCACGGCAAGGGGTCGGGCGGGCCGCCGCGCGAGCAGCTCGCCGAGCTGCTGCCGGCGTACTACCACCACGTCGCCGCGGAGGACCTGGAGGGACGCGCGGACGTCGACGTGTACGGCGCGCTGGCCTCCCACTTCCACCTCGCGGCCGAGCGGGCCCCGCGCGAGTCGCGGGTGCGGGTGCTGACCCCCACCGTCTCCGAGCACGGCTGGACGGCGGCGGGGCACACGGTGGTCGAGGTCGTCGTGGACGACATGCCGTTCCTGGTCGACTCCCTGACCATGGAGCTGGCCCGGCAGCTGCACGACATGCACCTGGTGGTGCACCCGACCTTCGACGTCCAGCGCGACGACGAGGGCCGCCTGGTCTCGATCGCCCCGGTCCCGCTGGGGGCGTCGACGCCGGCCGAGGGCGTCACCCGCGAGTCGTGGATGCACGTCGAGATCGACCGGCTGGCCGGCGACGGCGACGAGGCGGGCCGGCTGACCGACGACATCCGCAGGATCCTCGGCGACGTGCGGGCGGCGGTCACCGACTGGCCGGCCATGCACGACAAGGTGGAGGAGGTGGTCGGCGACCTCGCCGCCGACCCGCCGCCGCTGGAGCCCGAGGAGGTCCGCCAGGCCTCCGACCTGCTGACCTGGCTGGCCGACGAGCACTTCACCTTCCTCGGCTACCGGGAGTACCGCCTGGACCGGGAGCTCGTGGACGGGGTCGAGGACGACGTGCTGAGCGCCGTCCCCGGCAGCGGCCTGGGGATCCTGCGCGAGTCCGGCACCGAGGCGAAGGAGTCGATGGCCTTCAGCCGGCTCCCGGACGCCGTCAAGGCCCGGGCCCGGGAGCGGACGCTGCTGGTCCTGGCCAAGGCGAACTCCCGCTCCACGGTGCACCGGCCGGCGTTCCTGGACTACGTCGGCGTCAAGACGTTCGGTCCCGACGGCGAGGTCACCGGCGAGCGCCGGTTCCTGGGCCTGCTCTCCAGCGCCGCCTACACCGAGTCGGTGCTGCGGATCCCGCTGCTCCGGGACAAGGCGGAGGCGGTGATCCGGCACAGCGGTCTGGACCCGCGCAGCCACGACGGCACCGCCCTGCTGGACACGCTGGAGACCTACCCGCGCGACGACCTGTTCCACACCCGGGTCGAGGAGCTGGCGCCGATCGCCGAGGCCGCGATGCGGGCCCGGGAGCGGCGCGCGGTGCGGATGTTCCTGCGCCGCGACGCCTACGGCCGCTACCTCTCGGTGCTGGTCTACCTGCCGCGCGACCGCTACAACACCGGCGTCCGGCACAAGTTCTCCCGGATCCTCACCGAGCAGCTGGGCGCCGACTCGGTCGAGTTCAACGTGAGCATGAACGAGTCCACCACCGCCCGCGTGCACTTCGTGGTCCGCCGGCCGCGCGGCGAGCTGATCGGCGAGGACATCGACACCGCCGACCTCGAGCGGCGCCTGATCGACGCCTCCCGGTCCTGGGACGACGACTTCCAGCAGGCGGTGAGCGCCGAGTACGGCGAGGAGGCCGGTGCCACGCTCGGCCGCCGCTACGCCGAGGCGTTCCCCGAGGCCTACAAGGAGGACTTCACCCCGCGCACCGCCGCGGTCGACCTCGGCCGGCTGGAGGGGATCGAGGGCGAGGAGGGGATCGACCAGGTGCTCTACGAGGACCTGGACGCGGTGGAGGGGGAGGCCCGGCTCAAGCTGTTCCGGATCGGCTCGCCGCTCTCGCTCTCCCACGTGCTGCCGATGCTCTCCTCGATGGGCGTCGAGGTGGTCGACGAGCGCCCCTACACGATGACCGGGGTGTCCCGGCTCTCCCACATCTACGACTTCGGACTGCGCTACGCCGAGGAGTACCCCGAGAACGGCCGCGAGCTGTTCGCCCAGGCGCTGCGGGCGATGTGGGACGGCTACAACGAGACCGACGGCTTCAACCCGCTGGTGCTGCGCGCCGGTCTGACCTGGCGGCAGGTGACCGTGCTCCGCGCCTACGCCCGCTACATGCGGCAGGGGAACAGCCCGTTCGCGCCGGACTCGATCCAGGGCGCGCTGGTGGGCAACGTGGAGCTGGCGGCGCTGCTGGTGGCGCTCTTCGAGGCCCGGTTCGACCCGACCCTGGACGGCGACGAGCGGGAGCGCCGTACCGCGGTGCTCGACGAGCGGATGCGCGCCGGCCTCGACGAGGTCGTCAGCCTGGACCACGACCGGATCCTGCGCTCGTACCTGACCCACATCGAGGCCACGCTGCGCACCAACTACTTCCAGACCGCCGACGGGGATCCGGACGGGCCGCCGAAGGCGTACCTGTCGCTGAAGATGGAGCCCTCCGCGATCCCGGACCTGCCGGAGCCGCGGCCGCGCTTCGAGATCTTCGTCTACTCCCCGCGGGTGGAGGGCGTGCACCTGCGGTTCGGCCCGGTGGCCCGCGGCGGGCTGCGCTGGTCCGACCGCCGCGACGACTTCCGGACCGAGATCCTCGGGCTGGTCAAGGCGCAGATGGTGAAGAACACGGTGATCGTCCCGGTCGGCGCCAAGGGCGGCTTCTACGCGAAGCAGCTCCCGGACCCGACGGACCGGGAGGCGTGGATGGCCGAGGGCGTGGCCTGCTACACCACGTTCATCTCGGGCCTGCTCGACGTCACCGACAACCTGGTCGGCGGCGAGGCCGTGCCGCCGCCACGGGTGGTGCGCCACGACGGGGACGACGCCTACCTGGTCGTCGCCGCCGACAAGGGGACCGCGACGTTCTCCGACATCGCCAACGGGGTCGCGGACGACTACGGGTTCTGGCTCGGTGACGCCTTCGCCAGCGGGGGCTCCGTGGGCTACGACCACAAGGCGATGGGCATCACCGCCAAGGGCGCGTGGGTCTCGGTGCGCCGCCACTTCCGCGAGATGGGCGTCGACTGCCAGGCCGAGGACTTCACCTGCGTCGGCGTCGGCGACATGTCCGGGGACGTCTTCGGCAACGGGATGCTGCTCTCCGAGCACACCCGCCTGGTCGCGGCGTTCGACCACCGCGACATCTTCATCGACCCCGAGCCGGACGCCGCGACGTCGCACGCCGAGCGGCGCCGGCTCTTCGAGCTGCCCCGGTCGAGCTGGAAGGACTACGACCGGTCGCTGATCTCCGAGGGCGGCGGGGTCTTCCCACGCACCGCGAAGTCGATCCCGCTCAACGCCCGGCTCCGTGCCGCGCTCGGCATCGCCGGCCACGTCGAGCGGATGACCCCGGCCGAGCTGATGCGGGCGATCCTGCTGGCGCCGGTCGACCTGCTCTGGAACGGCGGCATCGGCACCTATGTCAAGGCCTCCACCGAGACCCACGCCGAGGTCGGGGACAAGGCCAACGACGCGATCCGGGTCGACGGCGGGCAGCTGCGGGTCCGCTGCGTGGGCGAGGGCGGCAACCTCGGCCTGACCCAGCGCGGACGCATCGAGTACGCGCTCAACGGCGGCCGGATCAACACCGACTTCATCGACAACTCCGCCGGCGTCGACACCTCCGACCACGAGGTGAACCTGAAGATCCTGCTGGACCGGGTGGTCGCCGACGGCGACCTCACCGCGAAGCAGCGCAACGCGCTGCTGGCGTCGATGACCGACGAGGTCGCCGAGCTCGTGCTCTCCGACAACTACGACCAGAACCTGGCGCTGGCCAACGCGGTGCGCAACGCGCCCTCCCTGCTCCACGTGCACGAGCAGTGGATGCGCGACCTGGAGGCGAAGGGGGAGCTGGACCGGGAGCTGGAGGCGCTCCCGAGCAGCAAGGAGGTGGCGCGCCGGCTCGAGGCGAAGGAGGCGCTGAGCACGCCGGAGCTCGCCGTGCTCCTGTCGTACACCAAGATCGCCCTCTCCCAGGAGCTCCTCGAGACCGACCTGCCCGAGGACCCGTACCTGGTGCAGGACCTGGTCGGGTACTTCCCGGAGCCGGTCCGGGAGGGCTTCGCCGAGCAGGTCGCGCAGCACCCGCTGCGCCGCGAGATCATCGTGATGCAGGTGGTCAACGACATCGTGAACGGTGCCGGGATGACCTTCTGGGCCCGGTTGTCGGGGGAGACGGGGGCGAGCGCGGCGGAGCTCACGCGAGCGAACTTCGTGGCCCGCGAGATCTTCGACTCGCTGGCGGTGCGCAAGGAGCTGGCCACCTACGACAACGTGATCGACGCCGGCCTGCAGACCCGGATGCGGGTGGAGATGCGGACGCTCGTGGAGCGGGCCTCCCGGTGGCTGGTCACCAACCGTCGTCCGCCGCTGGACAGCCAGGCGACCGTCGACCTCTTCGCCGGCCCGGTGCAGCGGACCATGGCCGAGCTGCCCACGCTGCTGGCCGGCCGTGAGCTGGAGGCCTACGAGGGCCGGCGGCGCGCCCTCGAGGGGATGGGCGTGCCCGAGGACCTCGCCTCGAAGGTCGCCACCTTCGACGTCGCCTACGCCCTGCTCAACGTGGTCGAGATCGCCGTCCGCGAGGACCTGGAGCCCGTCGAGGTGGCGCGGGTGCACTTCGCGCTCGGCGAGCGGCTGGCGCTCTCGGTGCTGCAGCAGAAGATCGTCTCGCTGCCGCGGCTCGACCAGTGGCAGACGATGGCGCGGGCGGCCCTCCGCGACGACCTGCACTCGGTGCACGCCCAGCTGACCGCGCAGGTGCTGGAGAGCACGTCGCACGAGCTGCCCGCCGCCGAGCGGGTCGAGCAGTGGAGCGAGCAGGCGGGCGCGATCGTCGGCCAGGCCGAGGCGACGCTGCGCGAGGTCTGCGGCGAGGACCACGTCGACCTGGCCCGGGCGTCGGTCGGGCTGAGGGTGGTCAGGTCGCTGCGCGCCTGAGCGACACGCCCTATGGTCGTTCCATGGCTGCCATCGCGGCGCACGACCTGACCAAGGCCTACGGGGACCTCGTGGCGGTCGACGGTGTCGACCTGGTCGTCGAGGAGGGCGAGTTCTTCGGCGTCGTCGGCCCCAACGGCGCCGGCAAGACCACGCTGCTGGAGATGATCGAGGGCCTGCGGCCACCGGACCGCGGCGAGGTGGCGGTGCTCGGCGGCTCGGTGTACCCGCGCAACCCGGGCCTGCAGCGCCGCGTCGGGGTGCAGTTGCAGGCCTCGTCGTTCTTCGAGCGGCTCACGGCGCGCGAGCAGATCCGCACCTTCGCCTCGCTGTACGGCGTGCCCGCCTCGTCCGCGGACGCCTGGCTGGAGCGGGTCGGGCTCGGCGAGAAGGCGGGGGACCGGGTCGAGGACCTCTCCGGCGGCCAGGCCCAACGGCTCTCCATCGCGTGCGCCCTGGTCCACGACCCCGAGCTGGTCTTCCTCGACGAGCCGACCGCGGCGCTCGACCCGCAGGCCCGCCGGAACCTGTGGGACCTGCTCAACGACATCAACGAGGCGGGCCGCACGGTCGTGCTGACCACCCACTACATGGACGAGGCGGAGGTCCTGTGCGACCGGGTCGCCGTCATGGACGCCGGTCGGATCCTCGAGCTCGACACCCCCGCGGCGCTGGTCCGCGGGCTGGACGCGCCGACCCGGATCATCGTGGCGCCGGGCGTGCTGCACGCCGAGCGGGCCGGCGGGATCGCCGGGGTCGACCTGGCCGAGGAGGAGCCCGAGGGCACCGTGATCACCACCCGCGACCCCGCCGCCGTCATCGGCGTGCTCGCCGCGGAGGGCCTGCTCGACGGGGTCAGCGTCCACACCGGGACGCTCGAGGACGTGTTCCTCGCCCTCACCGGACGGGCGTACCGCGCATGAGCCGCACGGAGCGGGCCGCGGGCCGGGCGTCGGGGAACCCCGAGGGGCAGGCCACGGGGGAGGCGCCCGACGAGCGGCCGGCGTCGCCGTTCTGGTCGCTCTCCGCGGCGATCATGCGGGGCTTCCTGCGCGACCGCGCCTCGGTGTTCTTCGCCATCGTGTTCCCCCTGATGTTCCTCGTGCTCTTCGGCGGGCTCTTCGGCAACCCGGGCGAGGGGAAGGTCGAGATGATCGTCGTCGGGGAGGTGCCGCTGGTCGACGACCTCCCCGCGGGGGCGCGGGCGGTCTTCGACGACACCTTCGAGGTGACCGAGGGCTCGGACATGGACGCCGCCGTGAGCGAGGTGCGGGCGGGCGACGCCGACGTGGCGATCGAGCAGCAGGGAGAGACGCTCGTCGTGCGCTACGCCGAGACCGAGCGCGTCGAGGCGGCCGTCACCCAGGGCGTGCTGCGATCGCTCGTGGACGCGGCCAACGTCGCGGCCAGCGGCCAGCCGCCGACGTACGCCTTCGAGTCCCAGCGGGTCGAGGACGAGTCGCTGACGGCGATCCAGTTCTTCACCCCCGGCCTGCTGGGCTGGGCGGTCGCGATGAGCGCCGCGTTCGGCGCGGCCGCGACGCTCCAGGGGTGGCGGCAGTCCAAGCTCCTGCGGCGCCTGCAGCTGGCCCCGGTCCCGACCACCACCGTCGTCGGTGCCCGGGTCGCGGTCACGGTGGTCGTCGCGCTCGGCCAGCTCACGATCTTCCTCGGCACCGGCGTGCTCCTGTTCGGGCTGAAGCTGACCGGCGCGTGGTGGATGTCGATCCCGCTCATCGTCGCCGGCACGTTCTGCTTCATGGCGCTGGGGCTCCTGTCCGGCGCGATCGCGAAGACCACCGAGGGCGCGGTCAACATGGCGAACTTCCTGGTGCTCCCGATGGCCTTCCTCAGCGGGTCCTTCTTCCCGTTGGACGGCGCGCCGGAGTGGCTGCAGGCGCTGTCGGAGGTGCTGCCGCTCAAGTGGCTGAACGAGGCGATGACGGACGTGATGGTGCGCGGGGAGCCCGCCTCGACCGCGATCGTGCCGATCCTGGTGCTGGCCGCGTTCGCCACCGTGCTGACGCTGGTGGCCGCCAAGGTCTTCCGGTGGGAGACCGCCTGATCTCGCCCGGGACCGCCTGAATTCGCCCGGGACCGCCTGAATTCGGTGGTGCCGCGGCCGCCCCGGTGCCCCTAGTCTGAGGCCCCCGTCCCAGGAGGCCCCCGTGTCCGTGATCGCGCAGGTCCTCCTCCAGCTCGCGCTGATCATCGTCGTGGCCCGGGTGGCCGGTGCCCTGGTCAGCCGGATCGGCATCCCGGCGGTGGTCGGCGAGATCGGCGCCGGCATCCTGCTCGGTCCGACCGTCCTCGGCGGGCTGAGCGCGGAGATCTTCCCGATCGAGCACCGCGACCTGCTCCAGGTGCTCGCCAACCTCGGCCTGGTCCTCTTCATGTTCGTGATCGGCCTCGAGCTCGACGTGTCGGTGGTGCGCGGCCGGGGCCGGGTCGCGGGATCGGTCTCGGCGCTCTCGATCGCGCTGCCGTTCACCCTCGGCATCGGCCTGGCCGTCCTCCTCGACGACCTGCGCCCCGAGCACGCCGGCTTCTGGCCCTTCGCCCTCTTCCTCGGGGCGGCGATGTCGATCACAGCCTTCCCCGTGCTGGCCCGGATCCTCACCGACCGGCGGATGCAGCGCACCGAGACAGGCGGCCTGGCGCTGGCCTCGGCGGCCACCGACGACGTGCTCGCCTGGACCCTGCTGGCCGCGGTGATCGGCGTCGCCGGCGCGACCATGCCGCACGCCGCCGAGGGCGGCGGGCACCACGGGCCGAGCTGGCTGGTGCTCCTCGCGGTGCCGTTCGTGCTGGTCGCGATCCTCCTCGTGCGGCCGCAGCTGGCCCGGCTGACCCGGATGTACGCACGGGCCGGCGAGCTGACGCCCGCGCTGCTCTCGATCGTGCTGGTCGGGCTGCTGGTCTTCGCCGCGATCACCGAGCTGATCGGCATCCACTTCATCTTCGGTGCGTTCCTGTGGGGCGCGATCATGCCGCACGAGGGCGCCGCCGCGATGCGGCACGAGATCCTGGTCCGGCTCGAGCAGCTCTCCGTCCTGCTGCTCCTCCCGGTCTTCTTCCTGATCGCCGGGCTCGGCGTCGACATCCGTGGCCTGAGCGCCCAGAACCTGGTCCAGCTGCTCGCGATCCTGGCGGTGGCGATCACCGGCAAGTACGCCGGCGCCTACCTCGGCGCCCGCTCCGCCGGCGTACCGCACTGGCAGGCGAACGCCCTGGGCATCCTGATGAACACCCGCGGGCTGACCGAGATCATCATCCTCACCGTCGGCGCCGAGCTGGGGCTGATCGGCGAGGAGCTGTTCACGATGATGGTCGTGATGGCGCTGGTGACGACGGTGATGACCGGGCCGCTGATCAACCTCGCCTACCCCGCCCGACGGGTCGCCCGCGACATCGCGGAGGCCGAGCGGGCGGCGCTCGGTGCCGAGGCCGTCGACCGGGTGCTGGTGCTGGGGCGCCGCGACCGGCCCGGCGAGGTCGCGCTGGAGCTGGCGACGATCCTGCTGGCGGCCGCGAGCGACCGCGAGGGGCCGCGCGAGGTGGTCGTCGCCGAGCTCGAGCCGCAGGGCCGGCGACTGGCGCTGGGCAGCGGTCTCAGCGGCGAGCTGGCCGACGTCGCAGCGGCGATGGAGCGGCAGGAGGTGCTGGTCCGGCGCGGAGCCGAGGCGGGCGTCCCGGTGCGGGTGATCGCGCACCCCAGCGGCGATGTCGAGGCCGACCTCGCCGAGCTGGTGCGGGTGCTGGCGCCCCAGGGGCTGGTGCTCTGGGCCGGGGACCCGGCGCGCGCGGCGGTACTGGCGGCGGCCGACTGCCCGGTGGCGGTGCTCGCGGACGACACCGACGCGCTCCCCGAGCGGGCGCCGGTCGAGGTGGTGCCGGGCGCGGGCGCCGACGGCGAGGCCGCGCTGGTGCTCGGGGCGCGGGTCGCGCTCGCCCGCGGCGTACCGCTGGCCGTGCCCGCCGACGGACCGCGACGCCTGGTCGCGGCCCGTGCCACCCTGGCCGCGCGCGGCGTGGAGGTCGTCGAGCCGCCCGCCGCGGACCCGGCCACGGGGTTGGCGCCGCCCACGCTCCTGGTGGCGGCGGACGGCACCGAGCCGGCCCCGGCGATCGGCGCGGCGGCCGTCCCCGACGCCGCCCCGACCGATTTCGCGACCGTGCCGCTGGGCGTCCTCGCCCCGTCCACCTGAGGGCGCGAGTCGGCAGAAACTGACCGCCGCAGAGCCCGAGTCGGCAGAAAGTTTCTGCCGGCTCGGCGAGCCGGTTCCGCCAACCTGCGTGAGTTTGTGCCGACTCGCGCCTCAGGCGCCGCCGGCGTGGGTGTTGAAGGCCAGCGTCCGGTTCCCGATCCGCACCCGGGTGCCCTGCACCAGGACGTGCTCGCCGCCGGGGGCCAGCCGCTGCCAGTCCGTCGCCTTGGGCACGTGCACGAAGGTGCCGTTGGTGGAGTGGTTGTCGATCAGCACCACGTCCCAGCCGCGCAGCTCCAGCCGCGCGTGCACCCGGGAGACCTGGTGGGACTGGTCGACCACCGGCAGGCCACGGAACCTCCCGGCGGCCACCCGCTCGTCGGAGTCGGGGTCGCGGCCCAGCAGGTAGGGCGTGTCCACCTGGAAGACCGCGCCGTCGTCGAGCACGATCACGCCCAGCGGCGGCCGCAGCCCGCTGACCAGCACGGGGGTCTGCTGGACCATGTTGATCCCGCAGACCGCGCAGAACAGCTGGCGCGGGTCGTTGAAGTGCCGGTTCTTGCAGTAGACGCCGCGCACCTCCTCGTGGACGTGGCTCTCCCGCGGGATCTCGCTCTCGTCGCCGGGCGTCGGCAGCGGCTCGAAGTCGTCGTCGTCCTCGACGTCGCTGAGCAGCACCGACTTGATGTCGACCTGCTCGTCGGCCGGGGGCGCGGGCAGCGGGCGGCCGCCGGCGCCGCCCTCCGGCGCCCCGGGCGTGGCCGGCTCCGGCTCCGGCTCGGGCATCAGCTCGGGCTCGGGCATCGGCTCGGGCGGGGGGAGGGACTCGACGTCGACCGGGACGTCCATCGTGGACATCCCGCCGCGCTCCATCGCCTCCTCCATGGCGGGCGGTGCGGGGGCGGCCGGCGCGGCCGTGCCGCCGACCGCGGTGAACGAGGCGGCGGGCACCACGCCGCCGTCGAGGCGGAAGCCGGAGGCCCCGGGGGCGCTCGCCCCGGGCAGCGTCGCCGAGACGTCGCCGACCGGCCACGGCACCAGCCGCTCGACCCACGCCAGCGAGTCGGCGCCGGAGATCGACTCCTCGCCGACGGTGACGGTGACCGGGCCGTCCACGAAGACGGCCAGGCCGGTGGTGTGCGGCGCGATCGCGGCGAAGCCGGGGGAGTCCTCGGCCGCCGTGGACAGCATCAGCGCGAGGCCGCGGACCAGCTGCCGGCCCTGGCCGCCGTTGGCCGCGACCATCTCGACGTGGTCGAGGTAGGGGCGGACCACGTCGGGGTCGGTGGACGCGACCAGCAGCACCACGGGCCCGATCCGGGCGAGCGTGCCCTCGCCGGCGCCGGGGACGACCCGGACGGAGGCCCACTCCTGGGGGGACTCAGCAGCCATGGCCTACACGATCCTTCCGCCGAAGAAGCGCCACCGGATGAGCGGGACCCGCATCGGGCCGTTGGTCCAGACCCAGATCACGAACCAGATGACGCCGAACATGATGAAGAACGCCCAGAAGTCCGGCGCCGCGTCGATCCCCGGGACCAGCTCGAGGTCCAGCAGCAGCCAGACCAGCGCGCCCTCGTTGATCGCGGTGATCAGCCCGAACAGCGTCGGCCAGTCCTTCTCCCACCGGAACTGCTGGATGAGGTGGTAGAGCAGCTCCCACAGGACGCCCAGCACGGTCACCGTGGCGAGGATCAGGTACGTCACCTGGTAACTGTCGCCGCTGAGGTCCAGGCCGGGCAGGACCGGCGTGATCAGCAGCGTGATCAGCCCGCCGAACACGATCAGCATGAAGAGCCGGGTCTGGATCCGGCCGTTCAGCGTGGGCAGCATCGGACGCCTCCTTCGTGACGGCCTTCGGTACGGCGGCTCACGGCGTGCTCCCGAAGAGCCACTTCCACCACTGCACGGTCGAGCGGACCGGGCCGATGCGCTTGCCGAAGCCGTGCTTGGCCAGGTCCTGGTAGATCTCCTGCGCGGCGACCTGCAGGCCGAGGAACGTGTCGACGCCGGGAAAGTAGCCGCCCAGGGTGGTCGCCCCCGACGCGTACATGACGCCGCTGCCCGAACGGGTGCCGATCAGCTCGAAGTTCCGGTCCACGTTCAGCCGCCCGACGGGGTTGCGGCTGGCGCCGCCGTGGTCGAGCAGGTCCTTGAGCAGCCGGTGCTCGGCGATGTCGGCCTCGAGGCCGGTGCAGTCGATGACGAAGTCCGCCTCGACCGGCACGGTGCCCTGGGCGGTGCGGACGTGGTTCACGATCCGGTCGCGGTGGGGCTTCATGGCGTCGACGGTGCCGACCAGGCAGGTGTACCAGCCCTCCTTGCGGCCGGCGTCCATCTGCCGCTGCCACGACTTGCGCCACGGGGTGTTGGTGCCGCCCATCCGCTTGTAGATCTCGGCCCGCTCCTCGCCCTCCAGGTTGCGCACCTGGCGCTTGAGCTGCCCGCCCCAGACCGACTTCGGGTAGTTGAAGCCCTGGATCGCCCAGCCGTTGCCGCCGCGCCGCCGCATGAAGAGGCGCGGCTTCCCGCCGCCGGGGCGCGGGTCCTCCTCGTTGCCGTAGCCGTCGTTCGGGCCGTGGTAGTAGGTCCGGAACAGGTGGACGATGTTGGTGCGCGCCCCGTGCTGCTCGCGGTCGTCCATCAGCCGCTGCAGCACCCGCGAGGCGACGATGCCGCCGCCGCGGACGAGCACGGTGCTCGGCTGCTGCACCAGCCGCTCGTACACGTGCTCGTGCGCCTCGTAGGCGTTGACGATGTGCCGGTAGTCGTTGTGCTCGGTGCGGTAGCGCTGCAGCTCGGGCAGGAACTTCAGGCCCGGGTAGCCGACCGCCACGTGCACGAACTGGGAGCGGAACGCGACCCGCTTGGTGGCCGAGGCGCCCTCGGGCGGGGTGAGGATCGTGAAGTAGCCGCCGCCGTAGCGCCGGCGCACGATCCGGACCAGGCCCTTGACCAGCATCTCGTGGTAGCCGATCCGCTTCGCCTCGCGCTCGAGGTTCTCGAAGACGTGCCCGGCGCGCGGGGTGTAGTAGTCGGTGAAGATCGGCTCGGTGAAGACGTTCCACAGCGGCTTGACCGACTTCGTGTGGAACGCCTCGCTGACGGCGTACGACGGGAAGCCCCAGATGTTGTCCGGGCGCGACGCCGAGTCCGACCGGAGCCGTTCGCCGCGCGGGATCTGGGAGACCCGGGTGAGGTACTCGTAGGTCTGCCACGGCACGTCCAGCGTGCCGAGCACGCGCATGTGCGAGGTCGGCACCCCGGCGATCCGGAGGTAGTCGACGGTGACGAAGCTGCCGATGCCGGAGCCGATGGTGACGAACGGGATGTCGATGATCGGGATCCCCGCGGCGGCGACCATCTCGTCCGACCAGATGTCGGTCCGCAGCAGGTCGTCGGTGAGGTCGCCCGGGAGCGGTGCGGCGCCCACGTAGCTGGACGGATCGGTGGTCGGTACCACGGATGAAGCGCTCGGCTCGGTCACCGTGCCTCCTCGGTCGCGAGTCCTCGGAAAGTAACACCGGGAGCGGCCTTCGCGCGCCCCGAATCCTTGGGGTATCGCGGCGCGTTTACTCCGGGTTCGGGATGGGGCCGGGCGCGCCGCGGTGCCATAGTGAGGACGGGTCACACAGGGCCGGCCCCGGTCCGACGGCCCGGCCGTGGCGACGCATCGGAGGTGCGACGTGCAGGGGATCGCGGACTACGAGTTCATCCGCCCGCTGGGGGAGTCGAACTACGGCACCAACTACCTGGCCCGAACACCGGAGCGGCTCGGCATCGACGCCGAGCACGTGGTGGTCAAGGTGATCGCGGGACCGACCTCCGACGACGCCTTCCGGCGCGCCACGCGCGAGCTGAAGCACTTCAGCGTCGCCGACTCCGACCGGCTCGTCGCGGTGTACGACGCGGGCCGCCACGGGGGCGCGTTCTACTACGCGATGGAGTACCTCCCGCTTGGGTCGCTGCAGAGCCCGCACGTCACCCTCGACGGCCCGCGGCGCGTCGCCGCCGTCCGCGACGCCGGGCTGGCCGCCCACGCGCTGCACGAGCGCGGCATCGCCCACCGCGACATCAAGCCGGCCAACATCCTGTTCGCCGAGGACGGCGGCCGGCTGGCCGACCTCGGCCTGTCCCAGCTGCTCTCGCCCGGCATGGTCACCACCGGGCTCGGCCAGATCGGCCTGGAGTTCACCGACCCCGCGATCATGCTCGGCGCGCAGGCCTCCCGGGCCAGCGACGTCTGGTCGCTCGGCGCCAGCCTGCACTTCGCGCTGGTCGGCAAGGGCGTCTACGGCGACCTGCGCGGCACCGAGCCGCTGCTCCTGGTCCGCTCGATCCTCGCCTCGCAGCCGACGCTCTCGCCGGACCTGCCGCCGGCGGCCCGCGAGCTCATCGCCGCCTGCCTGGACGTCGACGTCGCGGCCCGGCCGCGGACCGCCGCCGAGTTCGCGGACCGCGCGTCGGGCGTGGCCACGCCCGCCTGACGCCGCTCGCGGGCCGCAGGCGGGCGGCCTCCGGCGGTCGACCGTCTCGATCCGAGCGGGTCCCGACGCCGCCTCTTGCCCGATACGTAGGATCGCGGGGGCGGGGCCGGACCGGGCCGCCCCGCGCGGTCGGACGGACAGGGTGGGCATGGGCGGAGGTCGACGCAGGGCCGAGCGGTCGCGCGACCGGTCGCCCGCGGTGCCGGTCGGCCGCGTCCTGCTGGCGGTGGTGGCGATCGTCGCCGCCGTGGCCGGCGCCTCCTTCTGGGTGGTCACCTCCGACGTCGACCTGCCCGCGCTCCCGGGGCAGCGCTCGGACCCGTCGTCGTACGGCGCCGGGTCGACGAGCAGCCCGGGATCGACCGGCGCCACGGAGGAGACGTCCACCCCGCCGACCCCCGCGGAGGCCTACGCCGCGCTCGCCAAGGATCTCGGTCCGCTCACCGGCGAGTGCCGCGAGCAGCGCAAGGTGGCCGCCGACCCGAACTCCGGGGTCCTGGGGCAGCTGCGCTGCCCCGTCCGCGGCGGGACCCTGGTGCTGACCACCTACGCCACGACCGGCGACCTCGACGCCGTCCGCGAGGGCGTCCAGGAGCCGAGCGTGGGCTCGCTCGCGTCGACCGACCGGGCCGGCATCTTCCACAGCGTCGACCCCGCCGTCGCGGGGGCCGCCGACCGCGCCACCGTCTACTGGGACGACCGGAAGGCGCTCCAGTCGGCGCGGGTGACCGGCGACGCCGGCACCGCGCTGGCGGCGCTGACGCGGACGCTGGACCGCGTCAGGCCGTCGGTGACGGCGCCGACCGCGCCGGCCGCGCCGGCGCTCGTCGAGCTCGCCGCGGTCTTCGCCCTCAAGGGCTGCGCGCGCGTCCCGGTGCGGTGGGCGGGGGAGACCGAGGAGAGCACGTGCTCCTACCGCGGCGCGCGGGTGCGGATCGGGCAGTTCGCCACCGGCACCCGGCTCGGCGCGCTGCGGGGCGAGGCGGCGGCGGCCGCGGGGGCCGCCGAGGACGGGCTCTCCGACTTCTGGTTCTACGACCTCAACGGCGAGGACGGTCGCCAGGACGACGAGCCGGAGCAGGGCAAGGTCTTCGGCTACCCCGCCGCCGGCGACGCCACCTCGCTCTGGGTGGACGACACCGCCTGCCGGTGCTGGATCACGTTCACCCAGTCCGGCGTGGACGACCCGCGGACGCTCTACGACCGCATCTTCTGACCGGTCCGGACCGGTTCTCGGACGTGCCGTTCAGCAGCGCCGACGGTCGCGAACACGACTAGAGTCCGATCGAGCGCTGTCGATGCGCGGCCGGAGGGCCCGGCACGCCGCGGACTGCCGAGCGGAGGGTGCCGTGGAGCTCCACCGGACCGTCCGCGCGCTGGTCGCCGACCACGGCACCGCCATCCTCGAGGACCCGAGCGGCTTCCGGGGCCTGCTCGACGACGTGCTCGACGAGCGCGACGCCAGCACCGGCGACATCAACCTGCTCGTCGACGCCGTCCGGTTCGACGCGCTCGGCTCGCTGGTGGCGATGGTCGACGGCGGCGCGGACCCGGTCCGCGCGGTGGAGGCCGCCGGGGCCCGCCTGGCGCGCGACCGCGGCGGCGACGACCGGGTCGCCGCGGGCTGGGCGGCGGCGGTCCTCGGGTACGCCGTCGACCGGGTGCCCGAGGCGGTGGCGGAGCGCTACCGCGCGCTGCGCGACGGGTCGCCGGCCCCGGGGGAGACCGCGCCGCCGCCGGTGCCCCCGACCGGGAACCGGCCCGACAGCGCCTGCGGGGTCGGCTCGATGCCGCACTCGTAGGAGTCGTACTTGGCCCGGTTGTAGCGGCCCGGGCCGACCAGCGTGCTCATCGCGACC
>NZ_JBEGDJ010000065.1:0-22119 GCF_040191335.1 Nocardioides sp. YIM 152588
TCTGGCCACGATCCACCCTGCGCATCGTGCGCGCTGGACGGGTCGTGAACCGGTCAGGTGTCCGCGATGTCGTGAGACTCAATGTGTCCGCGATGTCCTGAGCCTCCACACACCCGTATCCCGGGCTCTCAGGCACACGACCCGCCACACCGTGGCCCACCCGATGCCTCAGGCACACGACCCGCCACACCGTGGCCCGCCCGATGCCTCAGGCACACGACCCGCCACACCACGACCCACCACGCCACGGCCCGCCGAGCCCCACCGCACCCGCCGCGACGTCAGCGCGGCGGACCCAGTCGCGGCGCCGGCACCGTCCAGTTCCTGCGCAGCGCGAGCAGCCGCCAGCCGGTGGTCAGCGCGATCGCGGGCCCCATCACCACCAGCGGGTCGAGCCCAGCCTCGACACCGACCGCCGCGACGGCGGCACCGCTCAGCGCCGGGATCGCGTAGAGCTCGGTGTTGCGCAGCACGACCGGGACCCGCCCGGCCAGGACGTCGCGGATCACCCCGCCACCGATGCCGGTCACCAGCCCCAGCGCCGCCGACGCGACCGGACCGAGCCCGAACTCCTCCGCCTTGAGCGCACCCGAGACGCAGAACAGCCCGAGCCCGCCGGCGTCGAAGACGTTGACCAGCCGCTCGAACCGACCCACCTCCGGGTGCCACCAGAAGGTGAGCAGGCCGGCGAACGCCGGCACCGCCAGGTAGCGCCAGTCGACCAGCGCGGGCGGCGGCACGTCCCCGATCAGCACGTCGCGGATCAGACCGCCGCCCAGGCCGGTCGCCATCGCCAGCACGACCACCCCGACGATGTCGAGGTGGTTGCGCACGGCGACCAGGCCGCCGGAGATCGCGAAGACGAAGATGCCGACCAGGTCGAGGGTCAGCACCATGGCGCGTTACCCCTCCTGGCCGGATCCGCTGGAGCCGGACTCCCGCTGGCCGGCGAGCGCCGCGGCCCGCTCGACCTTCCGCTGGGCGATCTCGAGCTGCTTGGCCCACTCGGCGGTGTCGTTCGCCGCCTGGGCGGCGGACGCGGCGTCGAAGGCCTCGTTCGCCTCGACGAGCAGCTGGTCGATCTGCTCGTCGACGGTGAGGTCCGAGCTCCCGCCGTCGCCCGTGGTGCCGCCCTTGTCGCCCTGGGTGCCACCGCTGTCGCCCTTGGTGCCGCCCGACCCCGACCCGGAGGTGCCTCCGGTGCCGGTGCCGTCGCCGTCGCCGAGCGCCGCCTCCATGGCGGTCTCCAGGTTGCGGCCGATGCCGACCTCGCCGCCGTAGGAGACGATCACGAACTGGAGGATCCGGAAGCTCGACGTGGCGCCGCCGGCGCGCACGGCGTACACGGGCTGCACGTAGGTCAGGCCGTTCTCCACGGGCACGGTCAGCACGTTGCCGAAGACCGGCGGCGAGGAGGTCTGCTCGTACTCGCGCAGCTCGTCGCGGACGTCGCCGTCCTGGCTCATCTCGTTGGCGACCAGGCCCGGGCCACGAACGCTGGCCGAGTTCATCTCCAGCACCCTCATCTTGCCGAAGTCGCCGGAGGTCGCGTCCGAGTTCACCGCCACGAACGACGCCAGGTTGTTCTTGCCGCGCGGCACGAAGACCGAGGTCAGCGACCACTCCTCGCCGTCACCGATGTCGCTGAACATCCGGTACGGCGGCTGGAAGCTCGCCGGCGAGTTCGGGTCCTGCGGGACCTCCCAGCGGTCGCTGCCCTGGTAGAAGTCGCCCGCGTCGGTGACGTGATAGCGGGCCAGCTGGTAGCGCTGCACCTTGAACAGGTCCTCGGGGTAGCGCACGTGGGTCAGCAGGTCGTCGGAGATCTCCGACTTCGGCTTCACGGTGTCGGGGAACGCCTTCATCCAGGTCTGGAGGATCGGGTCCTCCTCGTCCCACTCGTAGAGCGTCACGGTGCCGTCGTAGGCGTCGACGGTCGCCTTGACCGCCGAGCGCACGTAGTTGACCTCGTCGGTCGGGATGGTGCGCAGCCCGGTGTCCTCCTGGAGCGAGTCCTCGATCATCGACTCGAAGGACTCCCGCTCGGAGTTCGGGTAGCGGTCGGTCGTCGTGTAGCCGTCGACGATCCACAGCACCTTGCCGTCGACCACGGCCGGGTACGGGTCGCCGTCGACCGTCAGCCACGGCGCCACCTTCTCCACGCGCGTCACCGGCTCCCGGTCGTAGAGCACCCGGGAGTTGGCGTTGACGCGGCCCGAGAGCAGGAAGTTCGGCTCGCCGAACTTGATCGCGTAGAGCAGCTGGTTGAACGTCGACCCGACCGGCACGCCGCTGGCGCCGTCGTACGTCGTGCGGGTGTCGCCGGCGTCGGTGTCGGTGTTGGCCAGGCCCAGCTCGACGTCCGCCGCGTCCTCGCCGGCCTTGCCGACGATCGAGTACGACGGGGAGAGCTCGCCGAAGTAGATCCGCTCCTCGAAGTCGCCGAGCGCGTTCTCGCTCTTGATCTCGGTCCCGGACTCCTCGGACTCGATGCCCTCGGCCCACACCATCCGGCCGTCCGCGTCGGAGGAGGACACCTTGTTGGCGTACGCGGCGATGATCCCCTCACCGTGGGTGTAGACGGTGTGCAGGTTCGACCAGTTCTGGTCGTTGGCGTTGAGGCCGGCCTGGTCCATCTCGCGCACACCGAGCACCAGCGGCTGGTCGACGCCGTCGATCGTGTAGCGGTCGACGTCCAGCACCGAGGCCACCGAGTAGTAGACGCGCGGCTGCTGGAGCTGCTCGAAGGTGTCGCGCACCTGCTTGGGGTCCACCACCGGGACCTCTTCCAGCTGCGGCAGCACGTCGTCGGCCGCGACGCCCGCGACCGGCGGCGTGCCGGAGTAGGACTCGGTCTCCACCTCGCTCAGCCCGTAGGCGTCGCGGGTGGCATTGATGTTCGCCTGGATGAAGGAGGCCTCCTTGTCGGCCTCCGTCGGCTTCACCTGGAAGCTCTGCACGATCGCCGGCCAGATCATGCCGAGCAGGATGGCCGAGAGCGCGAGCAGCGCCAGGCCGACCGACGGCAGCTGCCAGGTGCGGCGCCAGATGTTGAGGAAGAACAGCACGGCGCAGATCAGTGCCACGCCGAGCAGGATGTTGCGGGCCGGCAGCACCGCGTTCTGCGCGGTGTAGTTCATGCCGGTGAAGAGCGCGTGGTCGTCGGTGACGAGGTCGTAGCGGTCCAGGAAGTAGTCGGCGGCCTTGGCCAGCACGAAGACGCCGAGCAGCACCGAGATCTGGAGCTGCGCCGCCGAGGAGACCCGGTCGTGGCGGACCTGGAGGCGGATGCCGCCGTACAGGTAGTGGACCAGCACCGTCGCCAGGAGCGCCACGACGGAGGCGGCCATCACGAAGTCGACGACGTAGTGCCACCACGGCAGCTCGAAGACGTAGAAGCCGATGTCGCGGTTGAAGTAGGGGTCCTTCTTGCCGAACGGCTCGGCGTTGCGCCACAGCAGGTAGGTGCGCCACTGCCCCAGCGCGGAGGTGCCGGCGAACAGGCCGACCACGACCGCCACGCCGGCCAGCAGCCAGCCGCGGATCGGGGTGACGGCGTCCCGGTAGCGCTCGACGCTCGCGTCGCCGCCGGCCATCCGGAACAGCGGCCGGAACCGGTACGCCAGGTGCATGTTGACCGCGACCATGGCGCCCATCAGCACGCCGAACGCCACGAACAGGGCGATCCGGGTCCACAGCAGGGTGCTGAACACCTGGCCGTAGCCGACGTCGGAGTACCAGAGCCGGTCGGTGTAGATCGTGGAGAAGGCGGTCAGCAGGAAGAAGCCCACCACCAGGACGGCGATCGTGATGACGAGCGCCCGGCCCCGGCGCCCGGGCCGGGTCGGCGCGGGCTGCGTCGGCTCCTCGTCGAACAGCTCACTCATCGCCCTCGTCCTCCTCCACCAGCGTGCCGCGCAGCAGGTCCAGCAGGTTCGGGACCAGGTCGACGCCGCCCATCACCGCGGCGTCCTCGTCGTGGCTGCGCAGCCGCAGGGCGCAGTACGACGCGCCGTGCCGCGTCACGCCGGCCACGATCCGCACCTCCTCGCGGTCGGGGTGCTCGCGGGCGAACTCCTCGGCGGCGTCCTTGTCCTCCGGCACGTGCCCGTCCGCCGAGGGCGGCAGGACCAGCCGCTCGACCACGGCCGCGCACCCGGTGACCCCGTCCGGCCAGCCGATCTGCCCCAGGACCTCCTCGAGGCTCTGGTCGGCCGGCAGCTCCTCCTGCTCGATCGGGGTCAGCGAGCCGCGCTCGCCGGGGCCGTCGAGGCCGAGCTGGGCGGCGAGCGACGGCTCCTGGGCCACGAGCGCGGCGGTGTCGACCAGCGCGTACAGCCGCGCGGGCTGGTCCCAGCCGGCGCCTGCGTGGTGCTGCTCGATCTCGAGCACCGCAGTGGCCAGGGCCGGGTCGACGTCGAGCTCGTAGTCCATCAGCAGATCTCCAGGTGCATCGGGTTCACACGGGGGTAACGGTCCGGGGGGCACCAAAAGTGCCACAGGTCACGGCGGGGTCGCGGTGCGGTCTCGGCATGATGTCAGCAGGTCGGCAGCTCGGCATCGGGATCCTCGGACCACTTCTCCAACGACAGCCGGGCCCGGTGCATCGTGGTCGCCTTGACCAGCCGCAGCTCCGGGTCGAGGCCGGCGACGTCGTCGCAGTTGCCGGCCGGGACGAAGAAGAGCTCGGCGCCCGCGTCCTCGGCACCGGCGATCTTCTGCGCGATGCCGCCGATCGCGCCGACCCGGCCGTCCGAGGCGATCTCCCCGGTGCCAGCGACGATCTCGCCGCCGGTCAGCGAGGCGGGGGTGAGCGTGTCGTAGATGGCCAGCGAGAACATCAGCCCGGCGCTGGGTCCGCCGACGGCCGGGTCCACCTGGAGGTCGATGTCGAACGGGAAGTCGTAGCCGACGCCCAGGAGCACGCCGATCCGGGGCACGCCGTCCTCGATCTCCGGCACGATCTTGACGGTCAGGTTCTTCCGGTCGCGGCGCATCACCAGGGTGACCGGGCTGCCGTCGTCGTGGGTCCGGACCTGCTCGATGACCTGCTCGCTGCTGGTCACCGGCTCGCCGTCGATCTTCACGAAGACGTCGCGCACCAGCAGCTCGCCGTGCGCCGGACCGTCCTTGCTGACGTGGGCGACCTGCAGGCGCGGCTCGACGTCGATCCCCATCTCCCCCAGCGCGACCGCCTTGGCGACGTCCTGGGAGGTGGTCATCTGCACCTCGCCCTCGACCTTCTCGTCCTCGGCGGTCTGGTTCGGCGGGTGGGCGACGTCGTACGGGATCACCGCCTGGTCGGGATCGGCCCACCGGACCAGCGCCTCGCCCATCGACAGCTTGCGCCCGCGCGCGGAGGAGAGCACGGTGGTGAACCGGATCTGGCCGTCGTCGTAGTACGACCGGTGCCCGTCGACCTGGATGATCTCGGCGTCGTCGGAGTCCACGCCGAGGATGTCGAACGTGGGCCCGGGGCTGTAGCTGGCGTAGGGCAGCGGCACCGCCAGCGCGACCGCGCCGAGCGTGATCACCAGCGGCCCGGCGATCAACGCGGCGAGGGTGCGCTGGTTCATGGCGCCTACCTTCTCATCCGCGCCAAGATGGCGCGGCGGCGGGCGACACGCCTGATCAGGCGCGCGGGCCCGGCAGGATCAGGAGGCGCGGCGGCCGTGGCCGCCGGCGAAGCGGCCCTCCGACGGGCCGCCGCCCTCGCCGCCGCCCTCGCCGGACCGGTGCTGCTCCCCGTCCAGCAGCACCGGGCGGGTGCGGGACGGGCGGAGCGCGACGCCGCTGCTGCGGTCGGCCACGTAGCCGGGGCGCCGCTGGACGGCGTAGCCGGGCCGGCGCCGGTGCTCCCGCTCGAGCGCCTCCCCGAGGCGGCGGGCCGCGGTCTCCGCGTCGACCGGGCGCCCGCGCTGCTGGCGACCCCACCAGGCGACCCACAGCGACGTCACCACCGTGACGACGGCGGCGGGCGCGAGCCAGAGCAGGATCTCCACGCCCCGACGATAGGTCGCCGGCGGCGGCGATCGGTCACGGCGCGCCGACCCACTCCTCGGTGCCGTCGGTGAACCCCTGGTGCTTCCAGATCGGCACCTCGGCCTTGAGCGTGTCGATCAGCGCCTCGCTGGCGTCGAAGGAGGAGCCGCGGTGCGCGGCCGTCGTCGCCACGACCACCGCGAGGTCGCCGATGGCGAGGTCCCCGACCCGGTGCACCGCCGCCAGACCCGTCACGTCGTGCGCCGCCGCCACCCGGTCGCAGACCTCGGCCAGCCGGTCCAGCGCGCTGGGGTGGGCGGAGTAGGAGAGCGCCTTGACGCCCTTGCCCCCGTCGTGGTCGCGGACCCGGCCGACGAAGAGCACCAGCCCGCCCGCGGTCGGGTCGTCGAGGGAGTCGACGACCTCGGCGACCGAGAGCGGCTCCTCGCTGATCGCGACCAGACGTACGGCGGGATGCGGCATGGTCGGAAGCCTATGCCCGGATCCGGGCCACGACCCGGTCGCTGTGCGCACGGTTGGCCGAACCGCGTAAATTCGGTGCCATGAGCACTGGCGACTCCGAGCAGCCGAACCCGTTCAAGGGCACCCCGTTCGAGCAGCTCTTCGGAGCGCTGGGCGGCGCGTTCGGCGGCGCCGGCGGCGGGCAGGCCTTCTTCCAGCAGCTGCAGTCCCTGATGCAGCCCCACGACGGGCCCCTGAACTGGCAGGCCGCCACCGACATCGCGCGGGCCGCGATCGCCCAGCAGCCGGACCCGTCCCCGACCAGCCGCGACCAGGGCCGGGTCGCCGACGCGCTGCAGCTGGCCGACCACTGGCTCGACGCCACGACCGCGTTCCCCTCGGGGGTCACCACCACCGCCGCGTGGAGCCGCGCCGAGTGGCTGGTCGAGACCCAGCCCGTGTGGAAGGTGCTGGTCGAGCCGATCGCCGCGACCTCCCTCGCCGGCGTCGGCAAGGCGCTGCCCGAGGAGATGCGCGCGGGCGCCGGCCCCCTGATCGGGATCCTCGGCCAGGCCGTCGGCGCGATGCTGGCCGGCCAGGTCGGCCAGGGCCTCGGCGCGCTGGGCGGCGAGGTGCTGACCGCCTCCGACGTGGGCATCCCGCTCGGCGCCCCCGGCAAGGCGGCGCTGGTGCTGAGCAACGTGCGCGAGTTCGCCGAGGGCCTCGACGTGACCGAGGAGGACGTGGTCCTCTACCTCGCGCTGCGTGAGGCCGCCCACCAGCGGCTCTTCGCGCACGTCTCGTGGCTGCGCGACTACCTGATCGGCGCCGTGACCGACTACGCCCGGGGCCTCGAGCTCAACGCCTCCCAGATCCAGGAGCGGATGCAG
Source organism: Nocardioides sp. YIM 152588 (assembly GCF_040191335.1). Taxonomy (NCBI): domain Bacteria; kingdom Bacillati; phylum Actinomycetota; class Actinomycetes; order Propionibacteriales; family Nocardioidaceae; genus Nocardioides; species Nocardioides sp. YIM 152588. The sequence continues at coordinate 7,335 of NZ_JBEGDJ010000065.1, forward strand.
GAGCAGCTGCGCGGCATCGACCCCAGCAACCTCGAGTCGATGCAGTCGCTGCTCGAGGGCGGCCTCTTCGACCCGCCGACCACGCCCGCCCAGGAGGCCGCGCTCTCCCGGCTCGAGATCGCCCTGGCCCTGGTCGAGGGCTGGGTGGACGAGGTGGTCGGCCAGGCCACCGCCGAGCGGATGCCGTCGGCCGACAAGCTCCGCGAGGCGGTACGCCGGCGCCGGGCCGCCGGCGGTCCGGCCGAGCAGACCTTCGCCGCGCTTGTCGGGCTGGAGCTGCGCCCGCGCCGGCTGCGCGACGCGTCCACGCTGTGGGGCGGCCTGCGGTCGCGCTCCGGCCCGGAGGCCCGCGACGGCGTCTGGATGCACCCCGACCTGCTGCCGACCGCGGCGGACCTCGACGACCCGCTCTCCTTCCGCGCGGAGGCGACCCCGCCGGAGGAGCTGTCCGCGGAGGACTTCGACGCCGAGCTGCGCAAGCTGCTGGAGGGCCCGGCGGACGACGCGGGCGAGACGGGCGAGACCGACGAGACCGACGGGGGCGACCCCGCCGCCGGCGACGAGCCGACCGCCTGACCAGCCGGCACCTGTCGATGACGCTGCACGCCGACGCGCTGGCGACCCTGCGCGCCTGGACGCCGCCGGACGCCGAGCAGGAGGCGCTGCGCGCGCGCTTCGTCGCCCTGCTCGAGGCCGAGCCGGACGGGATGTGGCGCTCGGCCCACCCCGACCACCTGACCGCCGGCACGCTGGTGCTGGACCACACCGGCGAGCGGGTGCTCCTCAACCTGCACCGCAAGGCGGGACGCTGGTTCCACTTCGGCGGCCACGCCGAGCCCGGTGACCCGACCCTGGCCTCGGTGGCGCTGCGCGAGGCCCGCGAGGAGTCCGGGATCACCGAGCTGTCCTTCCACCCGGTGCCGCTGCAGCTGGACGTCCACGTCGTCCCGTTCTGCGGCCCGAGCGGCGGGGTCAGCCACCTGGACGTGCGCTACGCGGCGCTGGCGCCGGCGGGCGCGCAGGAGGTCACCAGCGAGGAGTCGCTGGCCCTGCGCTGGTGGCCGGTCGACGCCCTGCCCGAGCTGGAGCCGAGCATGCACCGGCTCATCGGCTGGGCGCGCGCGGCGCTGGTCGGCGCCTGAGCCGCTCGACCCTCGGGAGGGTCAGTCCACCGGGCGGCTGACGTTGTTGGCGTCCGCCCACCCCATCAGGTAGCCCTTCGCCTTCTCCGTCAGCGGGTAGTGGCTCACCCAGGCCCAGAACTTCTCGTCGTGCTGCGGCTCCAGCAGGTGGGCGAGCTCGTGCACGAGGACGTAGTCGACGACCCAGTCGGGCATCCGCTTGAGCCGCTCCGAGACCCGGATCGTCCGGTCGCCCGGGGTGCAGGAGCCCCACCGGGACCGCTGGTTGGAGACCCACCGCACCGACTCCGGCTGCGCGAGCCCGCCGAGGTAGAGGTCGCTGAGCTCCAGGGACCGCCGCATCAACGCGTCGTCGGCCGCGGCCTGGCGGCCACGGCGCGTCGGACGACGGGTTTCGGTCATGCGTTCGACCCTAGGGCCTCGCCCAGGCCAACAGGTGCTCCTTCGGCCAGGTGTTGACAATTCGTTGTGAATCGATGCCAAGCTCCTCGGCGCGCTCGCAGCCCAGCACCGGGAAGTCGAGCTGACCGGGGGCATGGGCGTCGCTGTCGATGGAGAACAGGCAGCCGACGTCCCGGGCGAGCTCCAGCAGGCGCGTCGGCGGGTCGCGGCGCTCGGGCCGGGAGTTGATCTCGACGGCCACGCCCTCCTCCGCGCACGCCTCGAAGACGGCCCGCGCGTCGAACCGCGACTCGGCCCGGGTGCCGCGGCCGCCGGTGACCAGCCGGCCGGTGCAGTGACCGAGCACGTTGGTGAACGGGTTGCGGACCGCGGCCACCATCCGCCGCGTCATCGCGTCCGGGTCCATCTTCAGCTTCGAGTGCACGCTGGCGACCCGCACCTCGAGCCGCTCCAGCATCGCCGGGGTCTGGTCCAGGCCACCGTCGTCGAGGATGTCGACCTCGATCCCCTTGAGCAGGGTGAAGCCCGCCCCCGCGGCACCGGCGGAGAGGTGCTCGTTGACCGCGTCCACGACGTCGAGCTGGCGCGCCAGCCGGTCGGCGCTCAGCCCGTGGGCGACCTTCAGGCGCGGCGAGTGGTCGGTCAGCACCAGGTACTCGTGACCCAGCTCCATCGCGGTCATCGCCATCTCCTCGATCGGCGAGCCACCGTCGGACCAGTCCGAGTGGGAGTGCAGGTCGCCGCGCAGCAGCGAGCGCAGCTCCGCGCCGCCGGCGGTCAGCGGGCCGCCGAACTCGGCCTCGGCGGCGGCCAGCCGCTCGGGCAGCTCCCCCGCGACGGCGGCCGCGATCACCTTCGCGGTGCTGGCGCCGACCCCGGGCAGGTCGGTCAGCGTCCCCGCGCGCGCCGCGGCGGCGACCTCCTCGACCGGCAGCGGCAGGATCGCGGCGGCGGCGCGGCGGAACGCCTGGACCTTGTAGGTGTCGGCCCTCCCGCGCTCGAGGAGGAAGGCGATCCGGCGCAGCGCGGCGACCGGGCTGCCGTCGTACCGGTCCGCGGTCACGATCTGCTCCGTTCCGTTGTCTGTCCACAGGCGGTGGAGAAACCTCCACCGGCCGGATCGCCGCGGCCGGGCCGCATCGCCGCAGGTCACAGCAGCCTACGGGGCGTACGGCGACGGGGAGGCCCCGGCCGACCGGCGGGACGAGCCGCAGGTTGTCCACCGTCCGTCCCCAGGCTCCCCCGGCCTGTCCACGGACAGTCCACCGCCTCCACAGCGATATCCACAGGATCATCCACAGCTGGGAAAAATCCGGGATTGACGTGACCGATCCGGGTTCCTAGCGTTCTACCCAGATGAGGCCTCCGGTGGCCCGCGGACGTTCGCAAGGGGAAGGCAAACGTCGGCGGCAGCCGGAGGCCTCTTCTACGTCTCCGGGCCGGCCCTCAGCGGCCGTGGAAGACCGGGGCCCGCTTCTCCTGGACCGCGCGGATCCCCTCTTGGAGGTCCTCGGTGGCCAGCGTGACCGGCTGCGCCAGGGACTCCCAGGCCAGGGCCGCCTCGAGGTCGGCGTGGCCGCGTTGCAGCGCCCCCTTGGTGAGCCGGCTGGCGATCGGCGCGGTGGCGGCGATCCCCGCCGCCGCCTCCAGCACCGTGTCGAGGAAGGCGTCGGGCTCGATCACCCGCGAGACCAGGCCGAGGCCGAGCGCCTCGTCGGCGTCGACCAGCCGGCCGGTCAGCATCAGGTCGCGGGCGGCCGACGGGCCGACCACGTCGGGCAGCAGGTAGGTGCCGGCCATGCCGGGGTGCAGCCCCAGCTTCACGAACGGGACGCCCATCCGGGCCCCGCTCGCGGCGTACCGGATGTCGCAGGCCAGCGCGAGGCAGAGCCCGGCCCCGATCGCCGGCCCGTTGATGGCGGCGATGGTCGGTACCTCGAGCCGGCGCACGGAGAGCCAGGCACGGTAGAAGGGCAGCATCCGCTTCCGCAGGCCGTCGACGCCGCCGTCGGCGCCCTCCGCCAGCCAGGCGGTGTTGCCGCCGGACGTGAACGCCCGCCCCTCACCCGTGACGACCACGGCGCGCAGCTCCGGGTCGGCCGCCAGGTGGTCGATCGCGCGCACCCAGGAGGCGGTCATCTCCTGGCTCATCGCGTTGCGCAGGTCCGGCAGGTCCAGCACCAGCAGCGCGACGCCGGGGGCCGGTCGCTCCAGCCGCAGGTGCTCCAGCGCGAGGCCCCGGTCCTCCCCCGCGCCGCCCTCCGGTGCTGCTGAGGCTGAGGAAACGGAAGATGAGTCTGGCGACATACGGGGCACGCTACTGCGACTCTGAACATCTGTGCCGTAGGGTCGGGGAGGTTCAAGAACTGTGCTGAACCCCGGCGGGCTTCCCCCATGTCCCCCGTCGCGACGACCGAACGAACGAATCATGAGCAAGGAGGCCGTCATGGCGGAGACCTGGAGCGGCGAGTTCTACTGCGTCAAGTGCAAGGCCAAGCGTCAGGCCGATGGCGAGGTCAAGGTCAACGAGAAGGGGACCCGGATGGCCAAGGCCGTCTGCCCCGAGTGCGGGACCAACCTCAACCGGATCCTCGGCAAGGCCTGAGCCACCCGAGACACCCGGCGGGCGGTCCACCTCACGGTGGGCCGCCCGCGGCTGTTTTTCGGGCCTGTGGAGAGCGGACCGCGTCACGGCCGCGCCGGTGCCACCCTCCGTCCATGACGATGTCCTCATCCGGGCCGGACACCGCGGACCGCCTGCGGCTGCGCCCGGGACGGGCCGTGCTGCGCCGCGACGCCGCGACGCTGCAGGTCGGGCTGGGCAACGACGCGGTGCGGCTCCCCGACACCCCCGCGGTCCGCGGCCTCCTGGACCGCCTCGAACAGCGTCACGGGGTCGGCGTGGGCGCCGACGCCCCGGACGCTCGGCACGCGCTCGACCTGCTGGCCGCGCGCGGCCACCTCGTCCTGACCGGTACGACGCCCACCCCCGTGCCGGGCGAGGACGACCCGCCGGGAGCGGACGACACGCCCGACCCGCCCGCGCCCGTCGGCACCGTCGGCCTGCTGGTGCCCGACGACGCCAGCCGCGAGCGCCTCGACCCGCTGCTGGCCCTCGCGGGCCTGGTCCCCGCGGAGCGCGACCCGACGGCCTGGCTGGTGGTGACGCCCGGCCCGGTGCGCCGCGGGACGGTCGACGAGCTGGTCCGGGCGGACGTGCCGCACCTGCTCGTCGCGGGCCTGGACGAGACGCGGCGGGTCGGGCCGTTCGTCGTGCCCGGCCGGACCGCGTGCCTGCGCTGCGTCGACGCGCACGAGGCGGCGGACGACCCGCGCCGGCCGATCCTGCTGGAGCAGGCGGCCCGCGCCTCGGAGCGCCGGCCCGCGCCGGTGGACCCGCTGCAGGACCTGACGGCGCTGGCGCTGGCGGTCCGCGACCTCGCCACGTTCGCCGCCGGCGGCGAGCCGGGCACCTGGTCGGCGACGATCGACCTGCCCGCCCCCGCGGACCGGTCGGGATCACCCCGGCTGCGCCGGTGGCTGCGGCATCCCTACTGCGGCTGCGCCTGGGACGTGCCCCTCCTGCTGCCGTGATCCGGCGCCCTGCCTCGTCGGCGGGGCAGCGGTCGGGTCACCACCACTCGCTGTCGAGCTTGGCCTCCATCGAGCGCAGGTGGCGCCGCGAGCACTCCTCGCAGAAGCGCCGCCGGCGACCGTTCTCGACCGCCAGCGTCCAGGTCAGCGGTGTCTCCCCGCCCGGCGCCACGGCGCCGCAGAAGTCACAGGTCACCGGCGTGGCATCGGCCATGCAGCCAGCCTACGCACCACGAAGGGGCCGGATCCGATGGATCCGGCCCCTTCGCTTCACCCGCGATCAGGGTGCTCGGGAGGTGCCCCGAGTCGGTCTCGCTGCGCGTTGCGGGCCTCAGAGGTTGCGAGCGAGGGCGAGCCGCGCCTGCTGCGCGGCACGCTCGGCCTTGCGGCTGAGGCGATGGGCGCGGGCCTCCTTGGCCTCGCGCCGCTGCTGCGCCTCTCCCAGGCGCGCGGCGAATCGTGCGCGGGCCAGGTCTTCGTACAAGCCGTTCATGGTCTTCTCCGTCTGTTGGAAAGTTGGTGGTGGTGGGGTGGGGTGGGGTGGCCGGTGCTGCGGCCTAGGCGGCGCTGGCGTCCTTGCGGGGGCGGCCACGGGGCCGCTTGCGGGGGATCACCACTCCTTGCAGGAACAGCTCACCGCCCCAGACGCCCCAGGGCTCGCGCCGCTCGAGGGCTCCGGCGAGGCAGAGGGCCTGCATCGGGCAGTCCCCGCACAAGGCCTTGGCGGACTCCACGTCGGACGGGGACTCCGCGAACCACAGCTCCGCATCGTTGATGCGGCAGGGCAGCAGCTCGTCCAGCGTCGGCTCGAGAACACTGATGGTCATCTGTGTCACCTCCTCTTCTTCGACCTGATCGCGTTGGTCATCTCATCGGGGGATCGGGTTGCGGCCCCTGAGATACACAAAGGCCGCGGATCCCGGGTTTCGGGTTCCGCGGCCTGGAGGTTCAGCCGACTGAGCGTGAGCTCAGAGGGGTGGACTCCAGGTGGGAGATCCCGAGGCGAGGCCGGCGATGCCGGTCCAGCCGTTGCCGGTGGCGGTGGTGGCGGCGCGGTCCCGCTTGATCGCCGGGGCGGCCACGAGGGCGCGCTGCTCGGCGGCACGGAACGCATCACGCGCGACGACGCCCTGGACATCGGTCCGGAGGGCGGAGGCAGCGGTGGCGCAGCCGACGGCGGGCACGACGAAGTGCCGGTCCATCGCCGGGGTCATCGTGTAGATCTCCATGCTGGCCACCTCCTCTGCGGTGATCGTGCGCCGGTCGTGCCAGGACCGTGGTGCGCTGTGGGCTGTTGAGACGGAACGCTACGGCGCCCCATTTGGGGAGCGCAAACTATTTATCGGCCTTTTAGGGAACTAATTTCTGCCATCGCTGTCGGCGACCAGCTCCAGCACCGCCTCGCCGTACTGCTCGAGCTTGCTGGGACCGACGCCGCTGATGCGTCCCAGGCCGCTCAGGTCACCCGGCCGGACCTCGGCGATGAGCTCCAGCGTGGCGTCGGTGAAGACCACGAACGCGGGCTTGCCCTGCTCGCTCGACTCGGCCTTGCGCCACTCCTTGAGCCGCTCCAGCAGCGCCTCGTCGTAGCGCACCGGGTGCTCCGCGCAGCGGCCCCGCTTGCGCTCCCCCGCGGTGCCCAGCGGGCGGTGGCACTCGCGGCAGCGGGCGACGCTGCGGCTGCGGGAGGTCGCCTGCGGCTGCTGGGAGGCCGGCAGCAGCGGCAGCAGGAAGCGCGACGGGCGCCGCCGGGCCGCCTGCCCCGGGTTGCGGGCGGCCGCCCACGAGACGGAGAGGTGCACCCGCGCGCGGGTCATGCCGACGTACAGCAGCCGGCGCTCCTCCTCGACCGCCTCCGGCCGGCCGGCCTCGCCGGCCTGCTCGGCGTAGGTGATCGGCACGGTGCCGTCCTGGACGCCGCAGCAGAACACCGCGTCCCACTCCAGGCCCTTCGCGGCGTGGAAGGTGGCCAGCGTGACCCCGTCGGCCGACGGCGCGTGCTGCTCGGCGGCGCGGCGGTCCAGGTCGTCGACGAACCCGTTCAGCGAGCCGCCGGCCTGGCCACCGCCCAGGGCCGAGCCCTCGTCGGCGGCGTGCTCGGCCGCGAACTCGTCGGCCTGGTCGACCAGCGCCTGGAACGACTCCCAGCGGTCGCGCACCTGCCCGCGCGTGGACGGCGGCTCGGCGGCCCAGCCCATGCCGGCCAGCACGGCGCGGACGACCTCGGGCCAGGGGCCGTCGACGCCGTCGGCGGCCCCGGACCGGGCGGCGCCGCGGAGCCGGGTGACCGCCTCGCGCACCTCGGCGCGGTCGAAGAACCGGGCGGCGCCGCGGACGACGTACGGGATCGAGCGGTCGGCCAGCGCGTCCTCGAAGGTCTCGGACTGGGCGTTGATCCGGAACAGCACCGCCATCTCGCCGTACGGCGTGCCGGCCCGGTGCAGCTTCGCGACCTGGTCGGCGACGGCGGCGGCCTCGCTCACCTCGTCCGGGTGGCCGGCGTAGCGGACCGCGGGCCCGGCGTCGCGCTGCGAGCGCAGCTGAACGCCGGCGCTCGCGGTGCCGTCGAGCAGCCCGTTCGCGGCCGTGACGACCTGCGGCGAGGAGCGGTAGTTGCGGACCAGCTCGACCGAGGTGGCGTCGGGGAACCGGGAGGCGAAGCCACGCAGGTAGGAGGCGTCGGCGCCGGCGAAGGAGTAGATCGTCTGGGCGGGGTCGCCGACCACGCAGAGCTCGTCGCGGCCGCCGAGCCAGAGCCCGAGCAGCGCGAACTGCAGCGGCGAGACGTCCTGGAACTCGTCGACGACGAACCACTTGTACTGGCGCCGCACCTGCGCCGCGACCCGCTCGTCGGCCTGCAGGATGCCGGCGGTGAACAGGAGCACGTCCTCCATGTCCATCCGCCCCTGGCCGCGCTTGACCTCCTCGTAGGTCGCGAAGAGCCGGGCCACGGTGTCGGGGGTCTGGCCCGACACCGATCGCCCCGCCTTCGCCGCCAGCACCGGGTAGTCGTCGTGGCCGACGTTGCTGACCTTGGCCCACTCGATCTCGGAGGCGACATCGCGCAGCAGCGCCTGGTCGGCCTGGATCCGCAGGTTGCGGCAGGCCGCGGCGAGCATGCCGAGCTTGGACTCGGTCAGCGCCGGCAGCTCGGTGCCGTGCACCTGGGGCCAGAAGTAGCGCAGCTGGCGCAGCGCGGCGCTGTGGAAGGTCCGGGCCTGGACGCCCGGCGCGCCCAGCTGGCGCAGCCGCTGCCGCAGCTCGCCCGCGGCGCGGGTGGTGAAGGTCAGCGCGAGCACCTCGGTCGGCGCGTAGACGCCCGTCCCGACCCCGTAGGCGATCCGGTGCGTGATCGCCCGCGTCTTGCCGGTGCCGGCGCCCGCGAGCACCCGCACGGGGCCGCGCAGGGTCTCCGCGACCCGACGCTGCTCGGGGTCCAGCGCGTCGAGCAGGTCCTCGGGTCGGCGACCGAGCGGTGACAGGGACATGGCGCGCGGAACAACTCCTCGATGACGGGATCGGCGTCGGTCGATGGGACGATGGACACCGTAGGCGACACGACCGACACGACCGGACCCGGTCCGGCCACGAGAGGACACCTGCCGATGAGCTTCACGATGTACACCACCCCCTGGTGCGGCTACTGCCACCGGTTGAAGTCGCAGCTGGACCGCGAGGGCATCACCTTCGACATCGTGGACATCGAGCAGGACCCCGCCGCCGCCTCGATCGTGGAGTCCGCCAACAACGGCAACCAGACGGTCCCCACGCTGGTCTACGTCGACGGCACCGCGCAGACGAACCCGTCGATCGCGCAGGTCAAGGCCAAGCTCGAGAGCCTCGTCGACCCGGTCGACTGAGCCGGCGGCTCAGCCCAGGCCGCAGTCGCCGTACGCGCCCGGCACGTCCAGGGCGTCGACCAGCGTGTCCAGGCAGACCGTGCCCAGGTCGGTGCCGACCATCCGGTCGCCCTCCAGCCGCCACTGCACGGCGTCCTGGTAGAGGTCGATCCCGCTCTGCGAGCGGAGGGTGACGAACCCGCCGGACCCCGAGAGGAAGACGTCGGTGAACGGGCCGCCCGCCGCCGGCCCGCCGCCGTGCAGGTCCAGGCCCCGGACCGCCTCGACCGTCACCGGCTCGATCCCGCTGCCGTCGTAGCGGTAGACGTCGTAGGCGGTGGAGTCGCCGAACGACCGGGTCACCGCGAAGGCGACCCCGTCGCCGGCCGGGAAGCTCGCCTGGAGCAGCGCGGGCGCACCGCCGGCCGGCAGCCCATAGCGTGCTCCGCCGACGACGAGCTCGACGTCGCCGTCCCCGACCTCGGGCTCCGTGCTGCCCTCGAGCCGCGCGGTCAGGCCGTCGATGCCGGCCCCCTGGGAGACCACCTCGCCGTCCCCTACCCCGACGGTGTCGACCGGCGCCGGCTGCAGCTCGGGCAGGTCCCCGACCTCGCCGACGAACGTCGCACCGTCGCCGCACGGCGTCGGGACCGAGCCCTCGCCGCCGGGGCAGTGCATCCGGTCCGCCGCGGGCGTCAGCTCGGTGCCGCGCCCGGTCCAGGCGTAGGCGGTCAGGTACTCCTCGCCGTCCACCTCGTGCCGGACGCCGGTCAGCAGCCGCGCGTCGTCGTCGACCCAGACCAGCGACGGCGGGAACCAGCTGGTCGCCACCACCCGGAAGCTGCCGCCGTCCCCGAGCCGGTACGCCGACACGCCGGCCACCAGCAGCAGGCGGTCGCCGCCGACGTCGGCCAGGCCGCTCGGTCGCTCCCCCCGGGCCAGCCGGAGCTCGGCGGTGCCGCCGCCGGAGAGCTCCGCGGTGAGCACGCGCCCCTGCGTCGTGACCGTGTCGGGGACGCCGTCGCCGTCCACGTCGCCGGACAGGGTGACGCCCGCGGGCACGGTGGCCGAGGGCGTGGTGGGCGTCCCGGGCGTGGCCGGCGCCGGGGCCGGCTGGACCCGCCGGCCACCGGTCAGGCCGAAGGCGACCCCGATGCCGGCGGCGACCACCACCGCGGCGGCCACGGCGATGGCGACGGGTCCGCGCCACCGGTGCCACCAGGTCTCGGTCGGCGCGGGCGGCGCCTCGCGGGAGCCGTCGTACAGGTCGGCGCGCGCCGCCAGCGCCGCGCGCAGGCGCTCCTCGGTCGGGGTCATCGTGCCGCCTCCTGCCCGCTCAGCATCCGTTCCAGGGCGTCGAGGCCCCGGCTCGCGCTCGACTTCACCGCGCCCCGGGAGATCCCGGTCGCCTCGGCGATCTCCGCCTCGCTCAACCCCGCCCAGTACCGCAGCACCAGCACCTCGCGCTGGCGGCGGCCGATCCGGGCGAGCGCCGCGATCACCTCGCGGTGCTCCTCGGCGAGGACCGCCACCTCCTCGGGCCGCGGCGGACCCGAGTCGTGCGGCGGCACGTAGCCGCGGGCGGTGCGCCGGCGCCGGAGCGCCGAGCGCGCGCCGTTGACGACGCTGGTGCGCAGGTAGCCGAGGGCCGCGCCGGGCTCGCGCAGCGACCGCCCCCGCCGCACCAGCGCCGCGAAGGCGTCCTGCACCACGTCCTCGGCGCTGGCCTCGTCGTCGACCAGCAGGATCGCCAGCCGCGTCAGCGACAACCGGTGGGCGGCGTACAGCTCCGCCACGTCGAGGTCCGCGCCGTCCAGCTCCATGGACCCGCCTGCCCGCTCAGCCATCGCATCTCCCGTCCGAGGTGTCACCCCTACAGACGCCTCGGCGGCGCGGAGGTTGCCTCGGCGGGCGAACGAGTCCCGCGGCGGGTCACCAGCTGCCCGGCAGCGGGGCGCCGTACCAGTGCTCGATGAGGGAGCGGCTGATCGAGACCCCGCCCGGCAGCACCAGGCTGCCGGCCTCGGCCCCGGCGCGCATCTCCTCGCGGGTCAGCCACACGGCGTCCTCGACGTCCTCGTCCTCCAGGGTGATCGCGTCGTCGACGGCGACGCCGTGGAAGCCGAGCATCAGGCTGGCCGGCAGCGGCCAGGGCTGGTTGCCGAAGTAGGCGACGTCGCCGACCAGGACGCCGGTCTCCTCGGCGACCTCGCGGCGCACCGCGTCCTCCAGCGTCTCGCCGGGCTCGCAGAACCCGGCGAGCGTGGAGTAGCGGCCGGCGGGCCACGCGGGGTTGCGGCCCAGCAGGCAGCGCTCGTCGTCGGCGAACGGCTCGCCGTGGGTGATCAGCATGATCACGGCCGGGTCCGAGCGCGGGAACTGCGGCTTGCCGCACTCGGTGCACCGCAGCTCGTGGCCCGCCGCGCGCGGGACCAGCCCGCCGCCGCAGCGGGGGCAGAAGCGGGTCGCCCAGAGCCACTCCGCGATCCCGATCGCGTGGAAGACCAGCGGCGCGGTGCCGTCGGCGGCCGAGACCAGGTAGGGCAGCAGCCCGCGCAGCGGCACCCACGCGCCGGGCTCCTCCTTCGCCTGCTCCCCCGCCACGATCACGGCCCAGTACGCCGTGCCGTCGCGATCGCCGAGGTAGACCCGGGTGCCCTCGGGCGCCATCCGCGACGGCAGCCACTCCGGCCCGGTCGCGCCGGGACGGATCCGGGTGCCCGCGACGACCAGCACCCGGCTGCCCTCCTCGGCCCAGCGGGCGGCGAGCCACTCCTCGTCGGTGCGGCGCAGCCCCTGCCGGTCGTGCGGGGAGCGGCTGAGGTCCAGGTGCGGGAGGCTCACGCGTCGAGCCTAGGGCGTGGCGAGCACCCCGGTGGCGCCGTCCCGGTCACGCGCGCTCAGGGCAGCAGCAGCGCCGCGTCGCCGAACTCGTGCCACAGGTAGCGGTGCGCCACCGCGGCGTCGTACGCCGCCTGGGTGACCTCCGGCCCGGCGACCGCCTCGACCAGCAGCAGGTGCGAGGCCTCCGGGTCGTGCCAGCCGGTGATCAGCCCGTCGACGACCCGCGGCGGGTCGGCCGGCGTGACCACGCGCTCGGTCCAGCCGCGGGCGGGGCGGAGCAGGCCGTCCCGGTCGACCGCGGACTCCAGCGCGCGGGTCACGGTGGTGCCGACCGCGACCACCCGGCCGCCGCCGGCGCGGGCCGCGGTGACCAGGCGGGCGGTGGCGGCCGGCACCTCGAACCGTTCGGGCTGCGGCCCCTCCCCCGCCTCCTGCGAGGAGACGCCGGTGTGCAGCGTGACGGGCGCGACCGCGATGCCGCGGGCCACGAGGTCGGTGACCAGGCGGTGGGTGAAGGGGCGGCCGGCCGACGGCATCTCCGCGCTGCCGGGGCGGGTCCCGAACACCGTCCGGTACGCCGACAGCGGGTAGCGCCGGTCGAGGTACCCGTACGCGATCGGCCGCCCGGCGCGGGCCGCGTGGCGCCGCAGGGGACCGTCGACCGCGGCGCGCCACAGCCGGTTGCCGTGGCCGGTCGGCGACGAGCGCCGCGGGTACGGGTCGACCAGCGTGACCGTCACGTCGCCGGTCCTGATCGCGTCGCCGGGCTCCGCGTCGAGCACGGCGCGGTCGGCGTGGGGCGCGGTGCGCACCTCGACCACCCAGGTGCCGTCGTCGAGCGGGGTGGCCAGGTGCAGGACGACGGGGCCGCGGCGACTCCGTCCCGCCAGCTCGCCGTCGACCTGGCGGGCCTCGGTCGCGGAGTCGTTGACGACGACCACGTCGCCCGCGCGGAGGTGGTCGGGCAGGCCGCGGAACCTGTCGTGGCGGATGCCTGCGTCGGTCGCGACCAGGAGCCTCACCCCGTCCCGGGCGACGCCCCGGCGCTCGGCGGGTGCCGGGGCGAAGGCGTCGGCGGGTGCGCGGAAGGTGGTGTGCGGATGCTGCCCCAGGATGCTCACGGCCGCGCTCCCGCCATCGTCGCCTCCGTCGGGCCGCTGGCGCCGGCGACGTCGTTGACCGGGACGTCGTTGACCGGGACGTCGGCCGCGCGGTAGCGGCCCGAGGCCGGGCGGAGCGCCAGGAGAGCCCGCAGGTGCGGGACCACCGTCCCCGGCAGCGGCCGGTCGCCGATGTCCTCGCCCGGGAACGCGTCCTGGTGCATCTGGGTGCGCATGTCGCCGGGGTCGACGGCGTACCCGGTGATCGCCGGGTTCTCGGCGGCGAAGGTGAGGGTCGCGTGGTCGAGGGCCGCCTTGGCGGAGCCGTAGGCGCCCCACCCGGGGTAGTGCTCGACGGCCGCGTCGGAGGAGATCGAGAGGAGCACGCCCCGCGCGGCGACGAGGAGCGGCAGCAGCTCCGCGGTGAGCGCGACGGGGGCGCCGACGTTGGTCCGCCAGACCCGCTGGAGGTCCTCGGCCGTGACCGCGGCGAGCGGCGGCAGCGGGGTGGGGCCGAGCGTGCTCGCGTTGTGCACGAGCAGGTCGAGCCGTCCGGCGTCGGCGACGGCGCGGCGGAGCTCCACGCGGTGGCCGGCGTCCGTGACGTCACCGGCGATCGCGACGATCCGGCCGGGTGCGGCGGGGTTGGTGGGGTCGGCGGGGTCGGTGCGGTCGGTGCGGTCGGTGCGGTCGGCGAGGTCGGCGAGGCCGGCGAGCCGGTCGCCGCGGCGGGCGTCCGTGACGACGGTCCAGCCGTCGGCGGCGAGGTCGGTCACGAGCGCCCGGCCGAGGCCGGCCGATCCGCCGGTGACGAGTGCGACGGGCATGGGTTCCTCCTGGGGAGCGGGGTGGTTGTTCCACTCCATCCTTCAAGTTAAAGTGAACTTGAGTTCAAGGGGCGATCGCGGACGGTGTCCGCGGACGCGGGAGGGACGGGCGGATGCGGAAGGACGACCTGCTCACCATCGGCGAGGTCTCCGCGCGCAGCGGCTTCGCCGCCTCCGCGCTGCGCTACTACGAGGCGCAGGGCCTGATCACCGCCGAGCGCACCTCCGGCGGCCGCCGCTGCTTCGAGCGGGCCACCCTGCGGCGGCTGGCCTTCATCCGCGCCGCGGCCAACGTGGGGCTCACGCTGGAGGAGATCCGCGACGAGCTCGCCCGCCTGCCCGCGGGCCGCACCCCGACCAAGGCCGACTGGGCGGCCATCTCCCGGCACTGGCGGACCCGCCTCGACGAGCAGCTCGAGGCGCTGCGGCGCCTGCGCGACGGGCTGGACAGCTGCATCGGCTGCGGCTGCCTCTCCCTGCAGCGCTGCGCCTTCTCCAACCCCGGCGACGTCGCCGCGCTGTCCGACGAGGCCCCCGGCGCGGCCTACCTCCCGCCGCTGCTCCGCCGACCGCACCGCCCCTGACCCGACCGCACCGCCCCCGACCCGACCGCTGTCCCGGGTCGTGTGCCTGACGCACCCGTATTCCGGGTCGTGAGGCACACGAGCGGCGCCTGCTCGGGGCTGGCCCGGGTCGTGTGCCCCAGACCCCGCCATGCCGATGCCACAGGCACACGACCCCACCAACCCGAGCCCACCCGCACCTTGCCCCGCCTCGTGTGCCCCACACCCCGCCATCCCGATGCCACAGGCACACGACCCCCACCAACCCGAGCCCACCCGCGCCTTGCCCCGCCTCGTGTGCCCCACACCCCGCCATCCCGATGCCACAGGCACACGACCCCCACCAACCCGAGCCCACCCGCACCTTGCCCCGCCTCGTGTGCCCCACACCCCGCCATCCCGATGCCACAGGCACACGACCCCCACCAACCCGAGCCCACCCGCACCTTGCCCCGCCTCGTGTGCCCCACACCC
>NZ_JBEGDJ010000066.1:0-21998 GCF_040191335.1 Nocardioides sp. YIM 152588
GCGACGCAGCGCGCCGCGCCGCCCGCCGGCGCCGCCGCGTCCTCGCCGTGCTGCTCACCGCCGTCGCGATCGTCGTCGGCCTCGCCGTCGCCGGGACCGTCGAGTGGCCGTGGGTCGCCGCGCCCGCCGGCGTGGTCGTCGCCTGGCTCGTCGCCTGCCGGCTGATGGTGCGCCGCGAGCGCGCGGTCCGCCGTCGACGTACCATCGGCGTCCACCCGTCAGCGCGTGGCGCCGCGCTCGCCGCGCAGCTGGCCGCCGAGGTTGCCGAGGTCGGCCGGGGCATCGCCGTCGAGGACCTGCCGGCGGACGCCACCGGCGAGATCGCCGCCGTGGCCGAGGAGGTCGAGGAGGCCGCCCCCGGCACCTGGCAGCCGGTCCCGATGACCCTCCCGACGTACGTCGGCAAGGCGACCGTCGGCCGTACCGTCCGCACCATCGACCTGGACTCCACCGGCGTGTGGACCTCGGGCCGCACCGACGAGGACTCGCAGCTGGCCCGCGAGGCCGAGGCGCAGGAGCGCGAGAACCGCACCCAGCGGACCACGCAGTCCACCGAGGACGACGGCCGGCGCGCCACCGGCTCCTGACCCCCGCCGGAGCGTCGACCCGGGGCCTCCCGATTGGGAGTGCCGAGCGGCCGGGTGCTAACGTTCCTCTCGCCTTGGGGCTGTGGCGCAGTTGGTAGCGCGTCTCGTTCGCAATGAGAAGGTCAGGGGTTCGAATCCCCTCAGCTCCACCAGGTTCAGCACCATCACGGTGCGCAGAAGGCCGCCCTCGGGCGGCCTTCTGTCGTTTTCCTGGCACCCCGCTGGTCGGCCGTTGACGTCGCTTCACGCCCGTTGCGGCGTGCTCGAACCGACGCAGACGGCCGAGTAGTGCGGCGGACAGCGTGTTACATGCCCGGCCTGCCCGCACCGCGTCGGGGTCGTGTGCCTGAAGCATCGGGATAGAGGGTTCTCAGGCACACGACCCACCCCGACGTGGCCGGCACGAGCCCGTCCCGCGAGCCCGACCCCGCACCGGGCGAGCGCGCCGCGAGGCGAGCCCGGTGGGGAGGGCGTAGGTCACCGTCGGGCCGTCGCGCTCGGGGGTCGCGTCGGGGGCATACCGGGCGACCATGTGGGCCACGGCGTCGTTGGTCGCCGTCGTGAACACCTCGACCTGCTCGACCTCGTGGGACGCGAGGTCGGTGAGCAGGGCCTGTGCCATGGCGCTCCCGATGCCCTGGCCCTGGTGGTCGTCAGCCACGACCAGGCCGATCTCCGCGGCCGCGCCGGCGGCCGGCCGGCGCCAGATGCCGTGGCCGACGACGGTCGCTCCGTCGTACGCGATGACGGCGCCGGCGTCCGGTCCGCGGGGGAGCAGCGCGGCCACGACGGAGGGCGGCGGGACGGGCCCGGGGCTGGCCTGGAAGCGGCGGTACGCCGACTCGGGCGACAGGTCCGCGAGCAGGGTGGTCACGGCGCCGTGATCGGCCTCGGTGGCGGGCCGGATCCAGGTCGTGCCGGTCGACGGCGTCGCCGTGCTCATGCCGGCACCCGGTCGAGGAAGCCGACGACCCGGTCGATCACGTCGGGGTCGCGCAGGATGCGCCCGTGCCCGAGCCCGGAGGTCTCGACGAGGCGGGCCCCGAGCGCCTCGGTGAGCACGTCGGCCTGCCTGCGGTCGACCACGCGGTCTGCGGCGTCGTGGAGGACCAGTGACTCCCAGCCGGGCAGCGGCCGGGCGGAGAACCGCTCCCAGATGTCGTCGGCGCCGCCGAAGTAGCGGTCCGCGATCGCGCGCCTCAGCGCGGCGTTGACGGCCGGGCCGGCGCCGATCCGGGCGCAGAACGTGTCGACGAGGTAGCCGAACTCGCCGACGCCGCTGATGGTGACGAGCCGGTCGGCGCGCAGGCCGAGCCGGGCGGCGTGGATCGCCACGGGAGCGCCGAAGGAGTGGGCGATGACGCCGGCGAACGGGCCGTGCCGGCGCTCGAGCTCGGCGATCACCCGCTGGTGCTCGGGGATCGGGCGCACCGGGCCGGGGGTGGCGCCGTGGCCCCAGGCGTCGTACGCGACCGCGCTGTGGCCGGTGGCCAGCAGCGCCTGCACGACCTCGGCCCAGCGGGACGCGCGGGCGCCCCAGCCGTGCACGAGGAGGACCGGACGCCGGCCGTCGCCCCAGGTGTAGGTGACGACCCGGCCGATCGCGCCGGGCTCGGCCGCGTCGTGGACGGTCCGCTCCTCGGGCCGGACCCGCGCCGGCCCGCCTGGTCGGCGCCACAGCTCGAGCGCGAGGCGACCGCCGCCTCGCGGCGAGAGGCGGGCGGTGCCGGTGAGCAGGGCGCCCACGGTTCCGGCGATGGCGGCTGAGGTGGCGGACATGGCGTGGTCTCTCGTCGGGGAGTAAGATAACAATACGAACGGTCGTACGTTTTGTTTCCCCTGTCAACCCCCCGGCGCCGACTAGGCTGAGGAGCGATGAGCGAGACCACCACCGACGGACGCGTGCAACGCGGCGACCGCACCCGCCGGGTCATCCTGGGCAAGGCGGTCGACGTGGCGTCCGTCGAGGGGCTCGAGGGCCTCTCCATCGGGCGGCTGGCGACCGAGCTCTCGATGAGCAAGAGCGGCCTGATCGGCGCTTTCGGCAGCAAGGAGCAGCTCCAACTCGCCACCATCCGGGCCGCCCGCGCGATCTTCGTGCGGACGGTCGTCGAGCCGGCGCTCCTGGCGCCCGTGGGGATCGACCGGTTGCGCGCCCTGATCGACGCCTGGCTGGCCTACTCCAGCGACCGCCGTTTCCCCGGCGGGTGCTTCTTCGCCCGCGTCGGTCACGAGTACGCCGGGCGACCCGGCGCCGTGCGCGACGCCCTGGCGGCCGTCGACCAGGAGTGGATCGGCCTGATCGCCGCGACCGTCGCCGAGGCGCAGCAGGTCGGGGAGATCCGGGCCGACGAGGACGCCGACCTGCTCGCCTTCGACCTGGTCGCCTATCTCGACTCCGCCAACCTGCGGTCGCTGCTCACCGGCGGCTTCGACGTCTACGACCATGCGCGGCGCGCCGTCGACGCCCGGCTCGCCGCGGCGGCTCCCGAGCTCCGGGCGGACCCGTCCCCGGACGGGTCGCCCGCCTGACCGACCGCCGCGGATCGCCGCGGATCGCAGCGCGGTCGCCGCTCACCCCGCGCTGGCTACGGTGGACCGGACGCCGCTGGGGCGACGCGCCATCGCGCACCGCCCCGCGGCCCGTCCCGGACGAGCGCGACGAGAGCGGAGGACCCATGACGGACGACGAGCGCGGAGGTCGACCCGAGCCGAAGGCCGAGGAGCGCGAGCCGGCGCCCGGTGGCGCGGACGCGGTGGTCCACGACACCGGGCCGCGGGCCGGCGTCGGCGAGGAGGGGCCGCTGGTCCGCGACGCGCGCCCCCGCGGCAACCCCTCGATCGACGAGGCGCCCGAGGCGATCAAGGAGGAGGTCGAAGAGGGCGAGGACACCTCGACCCAGGCGACCCGCTCCGAGGACGCCGACGACGCGTCCCCCGAGGACCCGTCGCCGGAGGAGTCGCCCGCCTGATCGGCCGGCTCGGTGTTGGGTCGTGTGCCCGACACCTGCCTATGGGGCGTTCTCAGGCACACGACCGCGCGCAGGGGCCGCGCCAGGCCCGCCAGCCAGGCCCGCCAGCCGGGGCGCTCGGGGCCAAGGCCCCTAGCCGTGCGCGCCGCGGTGCCGCAGGCTGGACGGGCGGGGGACCGCGGGCCTCGGCCGCCCCCTCGCCCGCCCGCCGAGGCATCGCCGCAGAGGAGCACCGATGACCGGCCAGGAACCGACCCAGCACGTCGCCGAGCAGCAGGAGCGGCTCGCGGCGGAGATGCCGTTCGACGACACCCGCGACTTCGAGGACGCCGAGCGCGGCCTCCTCGGCCGGCTCGACCCGTGCGTGGTCACCGCCGCGGACGGGCGGGTGGTGTGGGACAACGACTCCTACGCCTTCCTCGCCGGCGAGGCGCCGGACTCGGTCAATCCGAGCCTGTGGCGGCAGTCGTCGCTGGTCGCGATCGACGGCCTCTTCGAGGTGGTCGAAGGGATCTACCAGGTCCGCGGCCTCGACCTCTCGAACGTGACGTTCGTGGAGGGCGAGACCGGGGTGATCGTGATCGACCCCCTGATCTCGACCGAGACCGCGGCGGCGGCCCTGGCGCTCTACCGGGAGCACCGCGGCGACCGGCCCGTGACGGCGGTGATCTACACCCACTCCCACGTCGACCACTTCGGCGGGGTGAAGGGCGTGACCACCCAGGAGGACGTGGACGCCGGCCGGGTGCCCGTGGTCGCGCCCGAGGGGCTGGTCGCGCACGCCGTCGCCGAGAACGTGTACGCCGGCACGGCGATGGCGCGCCGGGCCGGCTACATGTACGGCGCGGCGCTGCCCCGCGGCCCCCGCGGCCAGGTGGGCGCCGGCCTCGGGCAGACCACGTCGACGGGCACGGTGACCGTGATCCCACCGACCCTGGAGATCACCACCACCGGCCAGGAGGAGGTGCTGGACGGCGTACGGATCGTCTTCCAGATGGCGCCCGGCACCGAGGCGCCCGCGGAGATGCACTTCTACTTCCCCGACCTCCGCGCGCTGTGCCTGGCCGAGAACGCCACCCACACGCTGCACAACCTGCTGACGCTGCGCGGCGCGCTGGTGCGCGACCCGCACGTGTGGTCCCAGTACCTGACCGAGGTGATCGACCTCTTCGCCCGCGACGCCGACGTCGCCTTCGCCTCCCACCACTGGCCGACGTGGGGCACCGATCGGATCGTGGAGTACCTCGAGCTCCAGCGCGACCTCTACGCCTACCTGCACGACCAGACCCTGCGGATGATGAACCAGGGCCTGACCGGCGCGGAGATCGCGGAGCAGTTGGTGCTGCCGCCGGCCCTGGAGCGCGCCTGGCACACGCACGGCTACTACGGCTCGGTCAGCCACAACGTGAAGGCGATCTACCAGCGCTACATGGGCTGGTTCGACGGCAACCCCGCCCACCTGTGGCAGCACCCGCCCGTCGAGCAGGCCGTCCGGTACGTCGACTACATGGGCGGCGCCGACGCGGTGGTCGAGAAGGCCCGCGTCTCCTACGGAGCGGGCGACTACCGCTGGGTGGCCGAGGTGCTGGGCCACGTGGTCTTCGCCGAGCCCGGCCACGCCGACGCCCGGGCGCTCCTGGCCGACACCTACGAGCAGCTCGGGTACGGCGCCGAGAACGGCACCTGGCGCAACTTCTACCTCTCCGGCGCCACCGAGCTCCGCTCCGGCGCCTTCGGTACGCCGACCGCGACCGCGTCCGCGGACATGCTGGCCAACCTCAGCCCGGCGATGCTCTTCGACGCCATGGCCGTGCGGATCGACGGCCCGGCGGCGTGGGACGAGCGGCTCAGCATCGACCTGGTGCTGACTGGCGGCGGTCCCGACGAGACCGGCGGGGAGACCGTCGAGTCGTACCGGCTGCGGCTCGCCAACGGCGTGCTCACCTACACCGCGGGCGCGCGCGACGACGAGCCGGCCGACGCGACGGTGACGCTGCCGCGCGGTTCCCTCCCCGTGCTGGCGGCGCCCACCCCGGAGGCGATGGCGGCCGCCGGGGTCGAGGTGACCGGCGACGCCGGCGTGCTCGCGCGCCTGGGTGCGGTGCTCGCCCCGGTCGATCCCGCGTTCGCCATCGTCACCCCCGAGAAGGAGGCCTAGAAGGACGACCGGGCGGTGATGGCGCCGTACCGCCGCAGGACGTACCCGCGGTGCGGGTGATTCACCCCAGATTTCCCGGTTTGCCCCTAGTTGCATCGGGACAATGTCCCTAAGGTCATCAGGGTCCATGCAAGGGGGCTCCGCCGTCGGGCAGACCCCCGGTCCCGACCCGAGGGGATTCCCGAATGCGTCACCAGTCCAGCAGGCGGTTCGCCGCCGCCGCCGCGGCAGCGGTAGCCGTCGGATCGCTCAGCGTGCTTCCGGCGACCACCGCCCAGGCCGAACCGGTCGCCGAGCGCGCCGCCGCGGTGCAGAAGCCGGCCAAGAAGTACAAGAAGAAGTCCTTCACGCTCACCGTCCTCCACAACAACGACGGCGAGTCCAAGCTGATCAACGCACCGGGCCAGGAGGACTTCGGCGGGATCGCCCGGTTCGCCAGCGTGGTGGAGCAGGAGCGCGCCGAGGCCGTGAAGGGGAAGGGCAAGCGCGGCGTCGTGCTGCTCTCCTCGGGCGACAACTACCTCGCCGGGCCGGAGTTCAACGCCAGCCTGAGCAAGGGCGCGCCGTACTACGACTCGCTGGGCCTGGCCCGGATCGGGTACGACGCCTTCGCGCTCGGCAACCACGAGTTCGACTTCGGGCCGGAGAACCTGGCCACCTTCATCACCAGCTTCGGCAAGCGACCCCCGAAGTTCGTCTCGGCGAACCTCGACTTCACGGCCGAGCCCTCGCTGCAGGCGCTCGTCGAGCAGCGGACCATCGTCAAGCGCCGCGTGGTGTGGGAGAAGGGCGAGCGGATCGGCATCGTGGGCGCCACGACTCCGGCGCTGGCCTCCATCTCCAGCCCCGGCGGCGTCGAGGTGCTGCAGGACGTGGCCGGCATCGTGCAGGGCCAGGTCGACAAGCTCACCGGCAAGGGCGTCGACAAGATCATCCTGATCAGCCACCTGCAGAGCGTCGAGGAGGACCGCGCGCTGGTCCCGATGCTGAGCGGCGTCGACGTCGCGATCGCGGGCGGCGGCGACGAGCTGCTCGCCAACGAGGGCGACCCGCTGGTCCCCGGCGACGCGATCAGCACCGACCCGGCCACCGGTGAGCCCCTGTCGTACCCGCTCACCGCCACCGGCGGCGACGGCGCCACCGTCCCGATCGTGACCACCGCTGGCGACTACAAGTACCTCGGCAAGCTGGTCGTGAAGTTCGACAAGGACGGCAACGTGACGTCGGTCGGCGACGAGAGCGGCCCGGTCCGCGTCTCCGGCGTCGAGGACGACGCGGTCACCCCCGACGCCTGGATCCAGGCGAACGTGGTCGACCCGGTCCAGGCCTACGTCGACGACCTCGCGGCCAACGTGATCGGCTCCTCCGAGGTCGCCCTCGAGGGTCGGCGCGACCCGGGCGTCCGGTCCGAGGAGACCAACCTCGGCAACCTGATGGCCGACTCGCTGCTGTGGACCGCCCAGCAGAAGGCGGCCGAGTACGGCATGGACGCGCCCGTCATCGGTCTCCAGAACGGTGGCGGCATCCGGAACAACAGCCTGATCCCGGCGGGCCCGATCACCGAGCTCAACACCTTCCAGATCGCGGCGTTCTCCAACTTCGTCTCGATCGTGCCGGACTTCCCGCGCGCGCAGCTCCTCGAGCTCCTGGAGAACGCGGTGTCGAAGATGCCGGTCGCCGACGGCCGCTTCGCGCAGGTCGCGGGCTTCTCGTTCACCTACGACCTCACCGGTACGCCGATGGTCATCGAGGAGGACGGCACCGTCAGCCAGGTCGGTACGCGGGTCCAGGACGTGGTCCTCGACGACGGCACCGTCATCGTGCAGGACGGCGAGGTCGTCGACGGCCCCGGCATCTCGATCGCCACGATCGACTTCAGCGTCCGCCAGGACGGTGACCAGTGGCCGTTCCGCGGCGCGCCGTTCACCACGGTCGGCGTCACCTACCAGCAGGCGCTGGCGAACTACATCACCGACGGCCTCGGCGGCCTGATCACCGCCGCCGACTACCCCGAGGGTGGTGAGGGCCGGATCACCATGGTGCCCTGAGCAACCGGCTCACGGCACACGTCGAGAGGGGTCGTCCCGCGAGGGGCGGCCCCTCCGTCGTTGTCCGGGGCGTACCGGCTCGCTTGGGCGGGGTCGTGTGCCTGACGCCCCGCTATGTGGGGGTGTGGGGCACACGACCCCACGCCCGCCGCGTCGACACGCACCGCGGCACGCCCCGCGCGGCCCGGGCCCGCAGCGGAGCAGCCGCCGCGCTACGCGGCCGTCGCGTCGGGCCCGGGCTCGCGCTCGGCGCGCCCCGCGCCGACGAGGACCTGGATGACCACCAGCAGCGCGACGACCAGCGCCACGCACCAGGCCAGCCGCGTGGTCGTCGCGTTGTTGCCCCACAGCAGCACCACGCCGCCGAGCACGATCGCCGCGCCGCGGAGCCAGCCGGCCACAGGCGCGACCCGCGAGCCCACCTCGCCGACCGGGCCGCCGGACAGCTCGGCGCCGGCGCCCTCCAGCGCACCGCCGGTGGTACGCCGGATCGGGGTGGCCCACGCCGCGGCGCCGGCGAAGAGCCCGGCGACGATGGCGATGATGCCGAGCCAGAGCATCACCTGGCGCCCGTTCTGCAGGTAGGTCAGCAGGGTGTCGAAGAAGACCTTGCTGGCCGGCCCGAACGGCGTACCGGAGAGCTGGTTGACGAAGAGCTGGCGCCCCACGGACAGCAGCAGCGCGACCAGGACCGCGTTGGCGGCGATGCAGGCGCCGATGATCACGGTCATCCGGGGCCGGTTGCGGGCCAGCGCGAAGGCGGCGAGGAAGAGCAGCCCGACGACCGGCAGCATCCACTGCGCGGGCGGGTTCGCGAAGGCGTAGATGGTGCGCAGCTGCTTCACCTGCGGCGCGTCGAGGAGGACGATCTGCCGGTCGGTCTCCGGGATCGGCACGTTCTCCAGCAGCGTCAGGCCCCGCTCGACCAGCCGCTCCTTCACCACCGCGATGAGTTCGTCGACGTCGAGCACGATCTCGTCGCCGGAGAATCCGACGACCCCGGTCTCCGCGCCCTGGAGCACCCGGAGCAGCGCCTGCTGCGCCGTGGTGTTGGCGCGGACCCAGAACTCGGCGAAGGCGTCGGAGGCCACGATGGCCCGGACCTCGCGCTCGATCAGCCCGTTGATCGCGGCCGACAGCGGGCCGACCAGCTGGTCGAGCCGGGGCGCCTCCTCGATCACGCCGGCGAACACGTCGCGCAGGATCGCCTCGATGTCGACCTGGTCCTGCAGCGCCGCCGAGACCCGCGTGGCGACGACGTCCTGGACCTCGGGCGACTCGACCAGCGGCTCCACGGTGGCCACGTAGCGCTCGGTGTCGTTGAGCGTCCGTTGGCCCCAGTACGCGATCCCGGCCGGGGTGGTGAGCAGCGTCGCGATCACGACGCAGAGCACCGCGGCGACGGCGCGGCCACGGGACGGACGGGAGGGCGGCGCGGCCGGGGCCTCGGTGGCGGCGGGGGCCGTCGGTTCGGTCATGGGGCGCTCCTCGCGGTGCGGTGCCGGGACGCGCTCATCTTGCCTGCCGAGTGCCCCGGGCGTCAGCCACTCCGTCCGGGCTGCTCAGCCCGCGGTCGGCGCTCCGCTCCGGACCACCGCCACCGGGCAGGTGGCGAAGTGCAGCATCTGGTGGGTCGTCGAGCCGAGCGCGAGGCCGTGGAAGCCACCCCGCCCCCGCGACCCGAGTACCAGGAGGTCGGCGTGGTGGGAGGCGATCTCCAGGGTCTCCAGCGGGTCGAGCCTGTGCACGTCGAGGGTCACCTTGACACCGGGGTGCCGCTCGAGCAGCGGCGCGACCTGCGCCTCGATCTCGGCGCGCCGGGCCGCGACCTCGTCGTCGTCCTCGGGCAGCGGGCGCAGCAGGTGCCGCGGCCACCCCTGCGGCAGCCCGAGGGCGCTCACCACCCTCAGCTCCGCACCCCGGAGCTGGGCCTGGTCGAAGGCGTAGGCGAGGGCCGGCAGGGAGTTGGCAGAGCCGTCGGTGCCCACCGCGACCCGGTCGTGGCCGGCGCTGACGTGGCCCACCACCACGACCGGGCAGTCGGTGTGGCCGACGACCTGGAGCGCGGTGGAGCCGAGCAGCAGGTTGCCGACGTTGTCGCCCTTGGAGCCGAGCACGACCGCGTGGGCCGTCCCGCTCGCCTCCACCAGGGCGGCGGCCGGGCTGCTCATCGGCGTCGCGGTCTCGATCCGTACGTCGGGGTAGGCCTGCTCCACCAGGGCGACCGCCTCGGCGACCGCCTCCCGGGCGCGGCCCTCGGCGACCTCGAACCGCCCCGGCGGGAACAGAGGGAAGTCCGCCTCGTACCGGGGCAGGGTGTGCACGATGCGGAGGGGGAGGGCGTGCAGGAACGCGTCGCGCGCGCCCCAGATCAGCGCGCGCAGAGCGCGGCCGCTCCCGTCGATCCCGACCACGACCGGCTTCTCGGTCCGGGTGTCCATCGGATGGCCTCCTTGCCCTCGCGAGTCCAGCGGAGTGCCCGCGGCAGGCGGTCCGCAGTGAACTCCCATCCCAGCCTTCCCGGAAGCGTCCCACCGGCGTAGGGCCGAACTGCCCCGTGGCATGGCCGAGCGGCCCGGAGCTCAGCCGCGCCCGACCGCCACCAGCGCCGGGGCGGGGAAGGCCACCCGGCCGTCGGCGTCGCAGAACCCCGCGAGCCGGACCCGCGCGTGGTCAAGGAGTGTCGCGAGCTGCTCGTCGTCGATGAGGTCGCGCAGCGTCCAGGCGCGGACGTCGGTGGTCACCCAGGCGTCGATCGAGTCGAACCGCGCGACGCCGTCGAGGCGGCGTACCTCCAGGTCGTCAAGGGGGTCGCCGACGGCGGCCGCGAGCGCGTCGGGCGTGCCCACGGTGAACGGCGCGGTGAGCGCCCCGGCCGCCGCGGCCCCGAGCAGGTCGTCCAGCAGGTCGACCATCGCGGCGTACCCGGGTGTCTCGGGCAGGCCCGCCCAGGTGGCGACGACGACGGCGCCGCCGGGGCGCACGACGCGGGCCATCTCCGTGACCGCGGCCGCGGGGTCGGTGAAGAACATCAGCCCGAACTGGCACACGACCGCGTCGAAGGAGTCGCTCGGCACCGGCAGCGCCTCGGCCCGCCCCGGGAGCCAGGCGACCTCCGGGCCCTCCCGGGCGGCCACCGCCAGCATCCCCTCGTTGACGTCCACCCCGGTCACCGAGCCAGCCGCGCCGACGCGGGCGCGCGCCGCCCGGGCCACCACGCCGGTGCCGCAGGCGACGTCGAGGACGCGGTCGCCGGGGCCCACCCCGGCCAGGTCCAGCAGCCGTCCGGGCCACTGGTCGAAGAGCGCGGGCACGAAGAAGCGCTCGTAGAGCTCGGCCGCCTCGGCGGTCAGCTGGCCGGTGGTGGCGTCGTCGCCGGTCTGCTCGGTGGTGTCCATGGCACCAGGCTCCGTCGCCCCGTCCCGGGATTGAAGTCCTGAAATCGAACTCGACATCCGCGGGGCGCCGGACCAGCATGGGGAGGGTGCGGACCTACGGCCAGTACTGTCCGATCGCCCGGGCCAGCGAGGTGCTGGCCGAGCGCTGGACGCCGCTGGTCATCCGGAACCTGATGTTCGGCGCCGACACCTTCAACGCCATCGCCGCCGGCGTGCCGCAGATGTCGCGGTCGATGCTGGTCACCCGGCTCGCCGAGCTGGAGCGGGCCGGGGTGCTCCGCGCCGAGCCCAAGGCGTCCGGCCGGGGCCGCCGCTACCTGCTGACCGACGCGGGCCGCGACCTCGCCGCCGTCGTCGGCGCCCTGGCGGACTGGGGTGAGCGGTGGGTCGACATCGGCCCCGAGCACACCGACCCCGGGTTCGCGCTGTGGGCGTGGTGCCAGGCCCAGCTCGACCGCGCCGCGCTCCCGGCCGGCCGGGTCGTGGTCGCGTTCGTCTTCGGCGACCAGCCGACCGGCAACCGGCGCTTCTGGCTGCTGGTCGAGGGCGGCGACGCCGAGGTCTGCTACACCGACCCTGGCGGGGAGCCCGCGGTCACGGTCGAGGCCGACTCCGCCGCCTTCATCGACTGGCACCGCGGCCGGCTGCCCTGGGGCCGGGCGCTGCGCTCGGGCCGGATCGCGGTGCACGGGGACCGGCGGGTCGCCCGGGACCTGCCGAGGTGGAACGCGCACGCGCCGCGGGTCGCACCGGCGGGGTAGCCGTGTCCGCCCGCGGCCGGGTCGTGTGCCCGAGACCCCGGCATCGAGGGTTCTCGGGCACACGACCCCACAACCGAGGGCCCACGCCGAGCCCGGGCGGGGCCTACGCGGCCGACCGCGTGGGGACCGGCAGCCGCCCCGCCGCGACCAGCAGCAGCCAGACGGCGAAGCCCATCTCGCCGACCATCGACGGCACCGCGACCATGGCGAGGAACGCGTCGGCGTACCGCTCGTAGTCGGCGATCACGATGTGCGCGACCGTGTCCACGATGTACGCCGCCCCGGCGACGACCAGCAACCAGCCGAGGATCCGCGTGCCGATGCCGCCGGGGGCGGTCAGCAGCAGCCGGCCGATCAGGACCAGGTGCACCCCGAAGGCCGCCAGCCCGGCGACCCAGGTGAAGTCGAAGGCCTTCAGTGCCAGCAGCGTCGGCTCGGCGGCGTCGGGGCCGGTGCCGATCAGCTCCAGCGCGACGTACAGGAAGACCAGCGAGACGCCCAGCATCACGGTGTAGCCGAGCCGGAACCAGGCGGCGAGCAGCGCCACGTCGCGCCGGACGGGGCGGAACAGCACGAAGAGCGCCCACGCGATCACGATGTCGATCAGGAAGATCGCCAGGAACGCGACCGTGCCCCAGCGGAACACGGTCTCGTGCTCGGCGAGCGCGGCAGCGGTGGCGCCGGCGTCGCCGGTGTCGAGGACGGCGTCGAGGGCCAGGAAGTTGGCGAAGATCGCCAGCGCGAAGAGCGCGAGGTAGCCGGCGCCGGCCCAGCCGGCGACGGTCCGGGGCGGGGTCGACGTGTCGGCGGCGGGGCTGCCGCTGGTCGGTTCGGTGGTCAGGGCGGTCATGCGGGCGGCCTTTCCGGTGGGTGGGGGCGGGTCAGACGGTGAGCGCGACCTTGCCGCGCACGTGGCCCGCGGCGAGGTCGTCGATCGCCGCGGCGGCGTCGTCGAGGGCGTACGTGCGGTCCAGGCTGCTGCGGACGGCGCCGCGCTCGACGAGGCCGGCCAGCTCGGCGTAGTCGGCGGTGTTCTCCGAGGCGAGCATGGAGGTCAGGCGCTGC
This sequence comes from Nocardioides sp. YIM 152588, assembly GCF_040191335.1. NCBI lineage: Bacteria > Bacillati > Actinomycetota > Actinomycetes > Propionibacteriales > Nocardioidaceae > Nocardioides > Nocardioides sp. YIM 152588. Next base: position 12,990 of record NZ_JBEGDJ010000066.1, read on the forward strand.
CCGGTGAACGGGGAGAGGGCGAGCGCGGCCAGCTGGCGGTGGACGCCGCCGAGCCAGCGGTCCCCGCCCTCGCCGCCGGCGATCACCAGGGTGCCGCGCGGCGTCAGGCAGCGGCGCAGGACGCGCAGCGGGCGGCGTCCGCCGAGGTCGATGATCACGTCGTAGCGCTCGCCGTGCGCGCCGATCTCCTCGCGGGTGTAGTCGACGACGTGGGCGGCGCCGAGGTCGCGGACCAGGTCCGCCTTCGCGCCGCTGGCCACCCCGGTCACCTCGGCCCCGTACGACGCCGCGATCTGCACCGCGTAGGAGCCGACGCCGCCGGACGCGCCGATCACCAGCACCCGGTCGCCCGCGCGGACCCGGCCGGCGTCGCGGACGGCCTGCAGGGCGGTCACGCCGGAGACCGGCAGCGCGGCGGCCTCGGCGAAGGACACGTTCGCGGGCTTGGGGGCCAGCCGCTTCTCGGGGACGACGGCGAGCTCGGCGAAGGAGCCGTCGGCGGTGCCGATCACCTCGTCGCCGACGGCGACCGCGGTGACGTCGGCGCCGACCGCCTCCACCACGCCGGCCACGTCGCGCCCGGCCACGGGGAACTTGGGCCGGCGCAGCCCGAACATCAGCCGGACGGCGTACGGCTGGCCGGTCATCAGGTGCCAGGTGCCGCGGTCGACGCCGGCGGCGCGGACCCGGACCAGGGCCTCGCCGGGGCCGGGGGTGGGGTCGTCGATCTCCGCGACCTCCAGGGTCTCGGTGCCGCCGTACCGGTGCTGGATGACTGCGCGCATCTCGGGTCTCCGTTCGTGGGGCCATCGGCCTTACGGTGTAAGTATTGACGCCAGGCTAGGCTTACGGCGTAAGGTTCGTCAAGGGGTCCGGATGGGAGAGCCGAGGAGCCGGGCCCGGGAGGAGGAGTCGTGGCCGGACGTCCGCGATCGGCACGGGCCACCGCGCTGACCCGCGACGAGGTGGTCCGCGCGGCGATGGAGATCGCCGACGCCGACGGCCTGACGGGACTGTCCATGCGCTCGGTGGCCAAGCGGCTCGGCGTCGAGGCGATGTCGCTCTACCACCACGTCGCGAACAAGGAGGCGATGCTCGACGGGATGGTCGACCAGGTCTTCACGGAGTTCCACGCGCCCCGGATCGGCGAGGACTGGGCCGAGGAGATGCGGCTCCGGTCGCGTTCGGCGCGGGCGGTGCTCAAGCGTCACCCGTGGGCCGTCGGCCTGATGGACTCGCGCCGCAACTCCGGCTTCGCGACGCTGCTCCACCACGACGCGGTCCTGGGCTGCCTGCGCGAGGCCGGCTTCTCGCTGACGCTGACCGCGCACGCGTTCGCCGTGCTCGACGCGCACCTCTACGGCTTCCTGGTCCAGGAGCTGAGCCTCGCCTTCGACGGCGAGCAGGACCTCGCCGAGCTCGCCGACCAGATCCTGACCTTCCTGCCGGAGGGGCAGCTGCCGTACTTCCGCGAGTTCACCCTCGAGCACGCGCTGCAGCCGGGGTACGACTTCGGCGACGAGTTCGACGTCGGGCTGGACCTGATCCTGGACGGGCTCGCGGCGCGGCTGGCGCGCGAGCGCGGCTGACTGCCCCCCCGGCTCGGGCCGCCCTAACCCCCGGCTCGGGCCGCCCCAGCCCCCGGCTCGCGTCAGGCGGGGAGTGCGGTGCCGAGTGCCAGGTCGGCGTACTCCCGCATCAGGCGCAGCGCCCCGGCGCGGCTGAAGGTCGGGTCGAGCATCACGATCCGCAGGCCCTGGTAGTCCTCCATGATCATCAGCGTCCGCGCGATGTCGGCCGGCGCCTGCCGCGGGGTGAACAGGCCCGCGGCGACCCCGCGGTCCAGCACCTGCTCGTAGATCGCGGCCTGCTCGGCGAGCACCTCGCCGATCATCCGGCCGTGCTCGGGGGTGGGGCGATCGGGCATCGCCGGGCGGAAGGTGACCCGCCACTCGACGTCCTCCGGGCCGGTCGGGAGGCCGGCGCGCATGGCGTGGACGAGCTGCTCGCGGGGGTCGTCGGAGCCGGCGATGGCGTCGAGGCGTTCCGTGAGGAAGCGCTGCTCGACGCGCGCGCGGACCGCCCACAGCAGGGCGTCGGTGTCGCGGAAGTAGTACCGCACGGCGTTCGGTGTCAGGTCGAGTCGGCGGGCGACGTCGGCGATGCTGACCGGCCCGCCGTCGGCCTCGGTGAGGGCCGCGATCGCGGCGTCGACGATGTCGCGCCGCCGTGCCTCCTGGGTGACGGGCCGGGCCATGGGTCCTCCTCGCGCTGGTCGCTGGCGAGCCTAGCGATGCGCTGCGTGGTCCCCGCGAGCGCCAGTGATGGGCCTCCGATTTAACAGATCGGAAACCGGATGCTCTTGCCAGCGCAACGTGCCGCGTGTCACATTGGGGGAGTTATTTGCACATCATGAAAAAAACTCTGGAGGCGACATGCCCACTCGGGCCAGGGATCTCGGCATCGTCATCGGCGACCATCCGACCGGACCGCAGAACGCCATCACCGACGTGCCCGGCGTCCGGGTCGCGCACACGACGCTGGTCGAGGGGGAGGGGGACCTCAAGCGGGGCTACGGCCCGATCCGCACCGGCGTGACGCTGGTCGAGCCCCGGCCCGACGTCGCCTCCTCGCCCGTCTTCGCCGGCTTCCACCGCCTCAACGGCAACGGCGAGATGACCGGCCTGCAGTGGATCAAGGAGAACGGCGCCCTCACCACGCCGATCGGCCTCACCAACAGCCACAGCGTCGGCGTGGTCCGCGACGCGATCGTCGCCCGGCTCGCCGACCAGCGCCCCGACCGCGACCTCTTCTGGCTGCTGCCCGTGGTCGCCGAGACCTGGGACGGCATCCTCAACGACATCAACGGCCAGCACGTCAGGGCCGAGCACGTGCACAGCGCGTTCGACGAGCTCGACGGCGGCGCCGTCGCCGAGGGCGGCGTCGGCGGCGGCACCGGGATGATCTGCCACGAGTTCAAGGGCGGCATCGGCACCTCCTCGCGCCGCCTCGCCGAGGACGCCGGCGGCTACACCGTCGGCGTGCTGGTCCAGGCCAACTACGGGCGCCGCGCCCGGCTGCGGATCAACGGCGCCCCGGTCGGCGAGCGGATCGGCACCGACGTCACCCCGTCGCCGTACGACGGCGCGGTCGGCCTGGCGGGTTCCGGCTCGATCATCGTGGTCGTCGCGACCGACGCCCCGCTGCTGCCCCACCAGTGCGACCGGCTCGCCCAGCGCGCGGCGCTCGGCATCGGCCGGATGGGCGGCACCGGCGAGCACGGCAGCGGCGACCTGGTGCTCTCGTTCGCCACCGGCAACACCGGCCTGCCGCCGGTCGGCTTCGAGGAGCCGGGCGGCGCCACCGAGCTGCCGGTCCGGATGGTCACCAACCCCGCGATCGACCCGCTCTTCGACCTCGTCATCGAGGCCACCGAGGAGGCGATCGTCAACGCGCTCGTCGCCGCCGACACCACCGTGGGCCGCGACGGGCTGACCGCGCACGCCCTCGACCACGACCTGCTCCGCTCCGCTCTCGGGCTCGCCTGACCGCCGCACCACCAACCCGCTAGGAGAACCACGCATGTCCGGAACCACCATGGAGCCCGTGAGCGCTCCCGACTCGTCGAGGGGACTCGCCTCCGGCCGCCTCGGCGTCTGGGCGATCGTCTTCTTCGTCATGTCGGCGGCCGCGCCGCTGACCGTCGTCGCCAGCGGCGCGCCGCTGACCGTCATGCTGGCCGGCGTCGGCGGGCCCGGGGCGATGCTCGCGGCGGGCGTCGTGCTGATGGTCTTCGCCGTCGGCTTCACCGCGATGACCCGCTACGTCCGCGACGCCGGCGCCTTCTACGCCTACACCACCGAGGGCCTCGGCGCCCCGGTCGGCTCCGGCGCCGCGTCGCTGACCACCTTCGGCTACACCGCCCTGCTCCTCGGGTTCTACGGCTTCGTCGCCTTCTTCGCCCAGGTGACCGCGGACGGGCTCTTCGGCCTCGACCTGCCGTGGGCCGTCTGGGGCCTGCTGATCGCGGCGTTCGTCGGCTTCCTCGGCTACCGCCAGGTCGACATGGGCGCCAAGGTGCTGATGGTGCTCCTCACCGCAGAGGTCGTGCTGCTGCTGGCGCTCTCGCTCGCCGTGCTGGTCCAGGGCGGCCCCGAGCCGCTCAGCCTGGCTCCGCTGAGCCCGTCGAACTGGCTCACCGCCGAGGGTGCGGGCGGGCTCTTCGTGCTGGGCTTCGGCGCCTACATCGGCTTCGAGGGCACCGCGATCTACGCCGAGGAGGCGCGCGACCCCGAGCGCACCGTCCCGCGGGCCACCTACATCGCGATCGGCTTCCTCGGCGCCTTCTACGCCTTCACGTTCTACTGCTTCATCGCCGCGTTCGGCGTCGAGGGCGTGATCGCCGCCGCGACCCCCGAGGGCTTCGCCGACCTGCCGTTCGTCTGGGCCGACACCTACCTCGGCACGTCCGCGGTCAAGGTGCTCCAGGTGCTGATCGTGACCAGCTTCGTCGCGTGCCTGATCGCCTTCCACAACGCCTGCTCGCGGTACCTGTTCTCGCTGGGCCGCTCGGGCCTGCTCCCCGCCGGGCTGGGCCGGTCGCACCCGAAGCACCGGTCGCCGTACGTCGGCAGCCTGGCGCTCTCGGCGGTCTCGGTCGCCGCGCTCCTGCTCACCGCGGTCGCCGGCTGGGACCCGTACCTCGACCTCGGCCTGAAGTCCTACGGCACCGGCGTGGTCGCGATCGTCGCGGCGCAGGCGCTCTGCGCGCTCGCCGTGCTGGCCTTCTTCCTCCGCGACCGCCGGGGCCACTCGCCGCTGCGCGTGGTCGTCGCCCCGGTCCTCGCGGTCGCGGGCCTCGGCGCGGGGCTGTTCCTCATCCTCACCAACTTCACCGTCGTCACCGGCTACACCGGCTTCGTCAACGGGTTGCTGATGGTGCTGCCCGCGATCGCGTTCGTGCTGGGCGTGGTCTGGTACGTCGCGCGCCCGCCGACCCCGGAGGCCGTGGAGGAGGAGACGCCGGCCGCCTGAGCCGACGGCCTTTCACCGACACCGCTCGCGGTCGGTCCCGTCGGGGCCGGCCGCGAGCGCCGTTTTCCCCCATCGACGTGGTTGTGGGCCGGTCGCGCCGGGCGGCATGCTGGGGCGGTGCCCACCGTCGAGGCGAGGCTGCCGCTTCGCCCGCGCCAGGCCGCGGGCGACGGCCAGTGACCTCGCGGCCGGGAGGGGTGTGCCGACGTGTCCGTCCTGCTCTACCGTCTCGGCACCCTCCTGGGCCGCCGCCCCGGCCTCGTCGTGGGCGGCTGGCTGCTCGTGCTGCTGGCCGTGGTCGGCTCCTCGGTCACCCTCGGTGACGAGTACGACGACTCCTTCACCGTCCCCGGCACCCAGTCCCAGGAGGGCCTGGACCTGATCCGCGACCGCTTCGGTCAGAGCGGCACGGCGGGCCAGGTCATCTTCAGCGCCGACCGGGGCTCGATCACCGGCACCGAGCACGCGCAGGCGGTGAAACGGATCGCGGCCGCGATCGACGCGGTGCCGGGCGCCGAGATGAGCAACCCCCTCGGGCCGCCGCCGGGGCAGGCGAAGCCGGTGCTCTCCGACGACCGGCGCTCCACCCTCGGGCAGGTCCTCTTCGACGACGCCCAGCCCTCGCAGGCGACCCTCGACGCCGTCGTCGAGGCGGCGCGGCCGCCGGCCGGCTCGGGCGTGACCACCTCCGTGGGCGGCAACGCCTACAACGCGAACGCCGCGCCCAGCCGCGTGCCCGAGGCGATCGGCCTCGGCGTCTCCTACCTGATCCTCGCGATCACCTTCGGCTCCCTGATCACCGCGGGGATGCCGATCCTCTCGGCGCTGATCGGGGTCGGGGTGACCCTCAGCCTGGTGGTGCTGGCCTCCCACCTCGCGACGGTCTCCAGCGCCTCGCCGAACCTCGCGGAGATGCTCGGGCTGGCGGTCGGCATCGACTACGCCCTGTTCATCCTGTCCCGCTACCGCCGCCAGCTGGAGGACCCGGCGCTCTCGCCGACGGTGGCGATGTCGCGCGCGCTGGCCACCGCCGGCAGCGCCGTGGTCTTCGCCGGCAGCACCGTGATCATCGCGCTGACCGGCCTGGCGGTCGCCGGCATCCCGGTGCTCACCGTGATGGGGTTCGCTGCGGCCGGCGCCGTCGCGGCGGCGGTGACCGTGGCGCTCACCCTGCTGCCCGCCGTCGCCCTGCTGCTGGGGGAGCGGCTGCGCCCGCGCAGCCACCCGCGAAAGGCGCGCCGGCCGCACTGGCGCCGGCGGAGGCCGGAGCCGGACGACGCCGCGCCCGACGACGCCGCGCCCGAGGACGCCGCGCCGCCCAAGCCGGGCGTGCCGTTCTCCACCCGCTGGGTGCACCTGGTCACGGCGCGGCCGCTGGTCACGATCCTGGTGGTGGCCGGCGTGCTGCTGCTCGCCGCCGTGCCCGCCAGCCGCCTCGAGCTCGCACTGCCGGACAACAGCTCCGCGCCCGAGGGGACCGCGCCGCGCACGACGTACGACGACGTCACCGCCGCCTTCGGCGAGGGCTACAACGCGCCCCTCACCGTGACCGCCGGCGTGATCACCAGCGACGACCCCGTCGGGACCGTCGACGACCTCGCCGCCGCGCTCGGCAAGCAGCCCGGCGTCGTCGCGGTGACCGAGGCGACCCCCAACCGGAGCGCGGACACGGCGCTGATCCAGGTGATCCCCGCCGCCGGGCAGACCGACCCGTCGACGGCCCGGCTGGTCAGCGAGCTGCGGGCGCACAGCGCCGAGTTGGAGCAGCGGTTCGGGGTGACCGACATCCTGGTCACCGGCCCGACCGCGGTGAACATCGACGTCTCCGACCGCCTCGGCTCCGCGCTGCTGCCGTTCGCCGCGATCGTCATCGGGCTCTCGCTGCTCCTGCTGATGATCGTCTTCCGCTCGGTCGCGGTGCCGCTGAAGGCGACGCTGGGCTACCTGCTCTCGGTCGGCGCGGCGCTGGGCGCGGTCGTCGTCTTCTTCCAGTGGGGCTGGTTCGACGCCCTCGTCCCCGGCTTCGGGGAGGGGCCGGTCGTCAGCTTCCTGCCGATCTTCCTGATGGGCGTGCTGTTCGGGCTCGCGATGGACTACGAGATGTTCCTGGTCTCCGCGATGCGGGAGGCCTACGTCGACCTCGGCGAGCCGCACGAGGCGGTCCGCACCGGCTTCCGTGCCTCCTCGCGCGTGGTGACCGCCGCCGCGCTGATCATGACCTCGGTCTTCCTGACCTTCGTCCCGGACGGGTCGCCGACGATCAAGCCGATCGCGTTCGGGCTGGCGATCGGCGTCATGGTCGATGCCTTCGCGGTGCGGATGACGCTGGTGCCGGCCGTGCTGATGCTGCTCGGCCACCGCGCCTGGTGGCTGCCCGCCTGGCTGGACCGCCGGATCCCGGAGGTCGACGTCGAGGGCGCTGCGATGCACCGCAAGGTCGCCTACGAGGACTGGGAGAAGACCCACGGCACCGCCGCCCTGGTCGCGCGCGACGTCGTCGTGCGACCGGGCGGGGTACCGGTGAGCGTGGAGGCGCCCCCGGGGGTGGTGACCCGGCTCGACGTGCCCGCCGAGGCCGATCCCGACGGGCTGGCGCTCGTCCTGGTCGGCCGGGGGCGCCCCGTCGCGGGCGACCTGGTCGTGGGCGGGCTGCTGCTCCCGGAGCAGCGGGAGGGGGTGCTGACCACCGCCGCCCTGGTGGACGTGGGCCGGCCCGGCGCGGACGACCGGCCCGTCCCCGACCGCGTCGCGGAGCGGGCCCGGCTGACCGCGACGCGCCGCCGGCGGCGTACCGAGTTCGAGGAGCGGGCCCACGCCCTGGTCGACACCCTCGGGGCGGCGACCGCGGAGGGCGCGGGCGAGGCCGGGCCGGTGGGGCGCGCGGCCGTCCGCGACGCGGTGGTCGAGGCGGCGCTCGCGATCGCCGGCGGCGTCCGGCTGCTGGTCCTGGTCGAGGAGGGGCCGGAGAGCCCGGTGCCCGCCGGGACCGCCGAGGCGCTGGCGGACCGGGTCGCCGCGGGCGGCGTCACCGCCCTGGTGATCCGTCCCGGACCGCTGCGGGCGCCGCCGCCGCGACCGCCGGAACCACAGCCGGCACCGCCACAGCCGGCACCGCCAGAGCCGGCACCGCCAGAGCCGGCACCGCCAGAGCCAGCACAGCGAGAGACAGCACAGGAGGAGCAGGAGCCAGAGGAACAGCCGGAGCGAGAGACCGAGGAGGCCAGGCCGTGAGCACCACCGACACCACCGGAACCGCCCCCGGCTCGCGCGCCCTCGCCTGGCGCCGCCTCGCGCTGGCGGGCCTGGTCCTCCCGCTGCTGGCCGCGACCGTCCTGGTCTGGGCGACCACCAGCCGCCCGGACCACCTCGACAAGATCCCGGTCGCGGTCGTCAACAACGACAAGATCATCACCGATCCCCAGCCGATGGCCGCCGGGCGCGCGCTGGCCGCCGCGCTCACCCAGCCGAGCCCCGGCCAGTCGAACCTCGACTGGGTCCTCGCCGACACCGCCGACGCGGCGCAGGGGTTGGCGGACGGGGACTACTACGCGGTGCTCACCATCCCGGAGGACTTCTCGAAGTCGATCCTCTCCACCGGCACCGACGACCCCGCCCAGGGCAAGCTGCAGCTGGTCAGCAACGGCGCCGCGAGCTCCACCGTGCCCTACATCAGCGAGGTGGTCGCCTCGCAGGCCGCGGCGTCGCTGGGCCGGCAGAGCACCGAGGGCTACCTCGGCCAGGTCTACGCCGGCCTCAACACGCTCGCCTCCTCGACCGCGAAGGCGGCCACCAGCGGCGGCCAGCTCGCCGACGGTACGGCGCAGCTGGCCGACGGCGCCGCGCAGCTCGACTCCGGCGCGGGGCCTCCTGGAAGACCATCCCGATCAGGCCCGAGCGTCGCGCCTCCTCGGGCGTCTGCCCGATGATCTCCAGAGAGCCCTGCACCGAGGCGTGGGGCTGCAGACCGGCGATCGC